>CALKWG010000523.1 GCA_938004315.1 uncultured Spirochaetaceae bacterium | reverse complement strand
CTCCACGTCCTCGAGCGACAGGAGGGGATAGAACTTGCTCTTGCCGTGGCTCGCGAACATGAAGCCGTGGCGCAGGAACTTATACGAGATGCGGTCGATCGGGCAGTCCAAGGACAGGCCCTTCACGTTCTTGCCCGGCTTCGTGCGCACCTCCGTGATGGCCTCGCGCAGGCGGGCGGGGTGTATGCCCGGCACGAAGCAGCGTATGAACGGATTCTCCTGGAATTCCTTGAGGAAATCGTCCACGTTGAACTCGAGCTGCGCGTAGAACATCTTCGGCGCGCCCTTGGGCATCTCCGGGTCGGTGATGTAGTCGGCGTACTCGAGGAAGTTATACTTCGTTAAAACCATCATCTTAATGGGGTTGATCTCCAGGATGATGCGCATCTCGTCGCCGCGCATCTTGGGGTCGTAGTCGGCGGCCTTGAGCTGCACGAAGTCGCCCAGGGAGTTGCAGTAGTAGAGGTCGCCCAAGGCGTCGAAGTCCACGTGCTCCAAGGTGCGGTAGCTGGAGATGAACTTGGTAGCCTTCGGGCGGCCGTCCTCGTGCTGCTTCAGCTCGGCGAAGGCATGGTCTATCTTGAAGTACGGGTGCCTGAAGGCGGGGTCGAGCTCCACGAAGATGAGCCTGCCCTCGAAATAGCGGGTCGAGCCCTGGGTATAGTGCTTGGCGAAGCGCTCCGGATCGAGCTGGCTCGCTATCAACGCGTGGTTCGGATGGACCACCATGTACAGATGCCTGTCGTCGTTCATCGTCTTACCCCCAGAAAGAATTGAGCATAGGCGCTATCACCAGCGAGATGATGGCCATGAGCTTGATGAGTATGTTGATCGCCGGGCCCGCCGTGTCCTTGAACGGGTCGCCTACCGTGTCGCCGACCACCGCGGCCTTATGGGCGTCCGAGCCCTTGCCGAAGGCCTTGCCCTCGATGAGCTTCTTGGCGTTGTCCCAGGCGCCGCCGGTATTGGACATGAAGATGGCCAGGAGGACGCCGGTCACCGTGACGCCCGCTAAGAGCCCGGCCAGCATCTCCACGCCGCCTATGAAGCCGACGGCCACCGGCGTCAGCGCGGCGATCGCGCCGGGCAGCACCATCTTCTTGAGCGCGGCCTGGGTGGAGATGTCGACGCAGGCGCGGTAATCGGGCGTCTCGGTCTCCTCGAGGATGCCGGGGCGCTCGCGGAACTGCCGGCGAACCTCCTCGATCATGGCGAAGGCGGAGACGCCGATGGCGTCCATGGCCAGGGCCGAGAAGAGGAAGGGCACCATGCCGCCCAGGAGGAGGCCTACGAGTACCTGCGGGTCGGTCACGCTGAAGCTGAGCCCCGGGCCGGTCACGGCCGCTTGGGTGAAGGCGCTGAACAGGATGATCGAGGTGAGGGCCGCCGAGCCGATGGCGAAGCCCTTGCCGATGGCGGCGGTCGTGTTGCCCACGGCGTCGAGGCTATCGGTGATCTCGCGGACGCTCGGGTCCATGGCGGACATGACGGCCAGGCCGCCGGCGTTATCGGCGATGGGGCCGTAGGCGTCAACGGAAAGCTCGATGCCCAGGGTGAGGAGCATGCCCAGGGCGGCCACGCCGACGCCGTAGAGCCCGCCCAAGGCGTGGGCGCCCAAGATGGCGGCGCCGATCACGAGGGTCGGCGGCAGGGTGGACATCATGCCCACGCCCATGCCGGTGATGATGGTGGTGGCCGGCCCCGTGTCGCAGGCCTTGACGATCTTCCTCACCGGCGGCGTGTTCGTGCCGGTGAAGAATTCGGTGAGTACGCCTATGGCGGTGCCGGCGGCCAGGCCGAAGGCCGACGCCAGGGCGATGTTCAGGGGCCCGCGTCCGCCGTCGAAGCGCGCCGGCCCCATGACCAAGGCCGCCACCGGGTACATCAGGGCGGCGGCGAGGCCGGCCGCCCCGAAGGTCCCCATGTTCAAGGCCGCCTGCGGCGATCGGCCCTTCTTGGCGCGTACGAAGAAGGTGCCGGCGATGGAGGCCGCGACGCCGACCGCCGCCATGATGACCGGGAAAAGGGCCAGCCTGAGCCTGGCGTCCTCGGAGGTATTGACCGCGGCGATGCCGAGGACCACGCAGCCGACGATGGAGCCGACGTAGGATTCGAAGAGGTCGGCGCCCATGCCCGCGACGTCGCCGACGTTGTCGCCCACGTTGTCGGCGATGACGGCCGGATTGCGCGGGTCGTCCTCGGGGATGCCGGCCTCGACCTTGCCGACCAGGTCGGCGCCGACGTCGGCGGCCTTGG
>CALKWG010000522.1 GCA_938004315.1 uncultured Spirochaetaceae bacterium | reverse complement strand
CGCGACCCCTGCGGCCCGAGACGGGAACATAAGCCCGGCCCCTACGCCAGGGAGGCGGCCGCGCGCGAGGGGCTCGACGCCCTTACGCCGCGCCTCGCCTCGCGGCGGGAAGAGGGCAGGCGCAAGGAGCTCCTTGAGCGCGCCTTCGGCGGCTTCCGCTCCGCCGCGTATCCGCTGTATCAAGCTCGCCGCTCCTCTGCGCGCGGCGAGCTCTTGGGGGCGCTGCACGCCGCGGCGACCCTGGAGGAGAGTCTGTCGCATTGCCTCCTCGCGCTCAACGGAAGGAGCGTCGATACCCGCAAGGATGCCGACATGTCGACCCTTGAAACGTTACCTGCCAATTACTTAGCCTTGCGTAAAGAACTGCTATGCGCCCGCGACCCGTCTAGGATAGAAGAGGCGGCTTGCGCCCTGATGGAATCGGTCAGGGAGGCCTTGGCCTCGGAGCAGCGCGAAGTCTGCGCCGAGCCGGCGGACTTCAAGGCCATAGCGGGCGAGGGCGGCATAGCCGAGCATAACAACGACTTCAGGCACGCCGCGCGCGCTGCATCGATGGGCGACATACGGGAGCTGACGCGGAGCCTCTCCAAGGCGCTCTGGGAGCTGCGCTATCATGTCGGCCAAGCCTATAGCGGCCGATGGTTCGACGCCATGAACTCGCTGGACGAGCTTACGGCCGAGCTGCCGGGCCTGCGCGTCGGCCCGCTAGAGGACGCGCTCGTAAAGGCCGACGCGGCGGCCTGCGAACGCGAGTGCGAGAGGCTCGTCGCCGACTTGAAAGCGCTGTACGCGTCGCGCGCCTGCCCGACCAACTGCTTCGACGGGCTTGACGAGCTCGAGGCCTGGTTGGGAGAGCTGAGGCTGTAGGGAAGGGCGGCGACTTACGGCGGAGGCGCTCAATCCGGGTAATGTAGGAAAGTAACGATGCCGTTTCCCGGGATCGAGGCCTCATGCATTCTCCCTTCGCATCGTAGCGCCGCCGTCCTATCTTCGCTGCCCTTGTTCATGACGACAGCGACGACGAGGCCGTCGGGCCTACGCCAGGCGGTACAGGCGAGGCCCTCGGTATAGCAGCTCATGCCTATCCGCTCCGAGCCGGGTACGATATAACGGGAGAAATGCCCGATGTAGTAATATGAGAGTCGTCGTTCATAGCTAGCGCCGTCTTTCGTGAGCATAATCGGCGAGGCGCAAAAGTTGCCGACGTGGTTCGGGCCGCCCCCGGCGTCCAGCGCCAGGTTCCAGTCGATCCATGCGTTCGCGCCATGGTTGAGGTCTCCGATGATATTCCGAGCGTAGCGCCGGGCGTGGGCAAACTGGTCGGCTTCGTTCTCGCGTGAATACTCGATGCATCCTTCCGTGAAGAGCAGGAGTAGCTCAGGATACGCCTTCCGCACCAGCTCCAAAGCTTCGAAGTGGTCGCCGCTATACCAATGGAACGCGGCCGCGGAGACGAGCCCCTCGGGCGCGTCGCGGCAGACGGCTTCGATCCGTTCGTAAAGGCCTTCCCGATTATGATCCCAAGCGCTTAAGCCTATATGGCCGAGCCCCCGGCGCTTAAGCTCGGGCCCTAGATAGCGCGCTAAGAAGTCCCGCTCCTGCTCGGAGCTGTAGCGGCAAGAATCCCAAGTCTGGACGGCGTTCGGCTTGTTCTGTGCGCCGAGGAAGTCTACGGAGAGGCCTTCGGCTTCGAACGCCCGCGCGTACAGGCAGAGGTAGCTCGCCCAGTCCAGCCGATGCTCCGGTAGAAGCTCGCCGCCTCCGGTACGGCTACCGTTACTCTTCATATAGGCCGGCGGAGACCATGGCACGAGGCAAAGCCTCAGGCGTCCTAGCCCGCGTTTCCGTACGGCGTCGTCGGCCTCCCGGAGCCAGGGGATGATATAGGCCATTTCGTGCTCTTTAAAACTCGCTATATCCAGCGTAGGCCCGTCCGGGCCCGGCCTGCAGGCGCTATACATGCCGAAGGAAAAGTCGCAGCTATCGATAGGCGCCCTCGCCCAAACGTAACCTAAGCCGGTTTCGCCGTAGTAGTCGGCGATGAGGCTATCGGCTCGTTTCCTTGGGAGTCTATTAAGTACCGAGCCGGATGATTCGGTGAAGGCAGCGCCGAAGCCTGTAAACTCTTGATATCGAAGCCTCGGGTGCAGGTTGATCGCTTGCAGCTCCCTAGGCTTCGATTCCGGCGCCATGTCGGCGGTCTCGCTCCTAGTGTCTATGGCGCCGTCACGCCATGCCGTAATTACTAATTCTAGATTCCCTGATCCCATGATTAATCGGCCTCCGATAGCGCTAAGCGGTGTAGGTAGATGTCTCCGTCAGTGACCGCGACCGATAGACTATGCGCTCCGGGCGGAATCGTGAGCGCACCGGCATCCTCTATGCCGAATGCGCCGTCGTTACGGGCGGCGAAGCTCGGCGTAGAGGCGGATTTTCCGTCGATTTCTACGCGTAAGGCGCAAGCGCCCGTCGCCTTCATTGAAATGAGCAGGCGACAATGAGGACGGTCCCCGCCCCGGATGTTATATTTTACTATTTCACCGGAGCGTAAGCGGACGCATAGGCGTTGGCTCTCCGCTTGGTCTTCTCCGGCCATGCGTTGGAAGTCAGGCTGGCCGAGATGCCCGTCATGGAAAAGGATGCTCGCCGGGCTTTCCATTCTAATCTCCGCGCCGGGCGTCCTCGGGTGAAGGATAAGGGCGTCGTCGAAACTTTCCGCCGGCAAGGCCGTCGGGGCTTCGCGGCGGAGCGCGCGCAGGACTGCATGGTTCCGCGCGGACGTCGCCTCTATAGCCGCAAGGAACGAGCCCCAAATCCTCCTAGGCGTCGATGCGTCCAAGGCGCCGGGGCTGCTATCTTTGGGCGTCGAAGGCGGCGGCCAATCCTTCGGCTTGTCGAAGCTGACGGGTGAATTATGGCAGTCCATCTTCTTGTAGGTCCAAAAATTCCACGAGATATCCAGCCGCTCGAGCGTATGAAAAGCCGCGACGTACCAGTCGAGGTTATTCTCGCCGCCTTCTCCCATATAGAGCGGCACCTTGAGGCGCTCGCGGGCCTCGATGAATTTTTGGACGCCGGCCTCGTAGGGGTCGTTCCAATACTTATGGAATTGCATCATCCAGTTCGCGTCGTAATCGCCGGGCTTAAGCTCGTCGAAGATTTCCAAATCGGTAGCCCAGCGCGTGCCTTCAAGTATGATCATATGACGCCGATCGACTTCCCGTATCGCGTCGCGGATGCGGCGGTACAACGGTAGCACGGCGGGTTTGAGATCGGAGAAGGGCGGGGCTAAGGGCTCGTTCAAAAGGTCGTAGCCGGCCACCGTCGGCTCGTCGGCGAAACGAGAGGCGATCATGGACCACATCGCGACGCATTGGTCCTGGAAATCGGCTTGCATGAAAAGCTCTGGTGCGTCGCGTTCCGAGTCGTCTATGTTAGTCCCGGTTTGACCGCCGGGCGCGCCGTGCATATCGAGGACGACGTAGAGCCCCGCCTCCTTGCACCAGCCCACGCAGGCGTCTATGAGGCTCAAGATCTCCTCGTTAAAGCGCGGCCGGCCGCCTTCGATCCTGAAAAGGTTCCTGCAGTTAAACGGTAGGCGTATAGAATTGAATCCTTCCGCCGCTATCCATCGTATATCTGCCTCGGTGATGAAGCCGCGCCGATACCGTCTCCAAAATAGTTCGGCCCATTCGGGGCCGCAGGATTCGGCTATGGTCGCCTCCATGCGGCGCGGCCGGTCTATCTCCGGCGGCATGCGCCACATATACCCTTCGGGCAGGAGCCATCCGCCGAGCCCGAATCCTCGTAGCAGGATATGCGATCCGTCATCGCGCGCCACACGGGAGCCGTCGGCGGCAAGCCATGGCAGCTCGCCGCGCATTATTTTAACGCCCCGTCGGCGATACCCTGGAGTATCTGACGCTGCAAGAGGGCGTAGAAGACCACGACCGGTATCACCGTCAGGATGAGGGCGCTGAGGATAGCCGGCCAATCGCTTCCGTATTGGCCGAAGAGCATGTTCGTCGACAGGAGCAAGGTGTATTTGCTCGCGTCGCGCAGCATGATCAGCGGGAGGAGGAAATCGTTCCACATCCAGAGCACGTTCATGATGCAGATCGTCGCCGTGATCGGAAGGAGGAGCGGGAAGACCACCGTGAAGAAGGTCGCGCCTGGGCCGCAGCCGTCTATGGCCGCGGCGTCTTCTAGCTCCTTGGGTATGGTCTTTACGAAACCGTGGTACATGAACACGGCCATGCCCGCCCCGAGCCCGGAGTAGATGACGCAGAGGCCCAAGATCGAGTTGCTGAGCTTGAGCGTCCTGGCCACCTGGTACAGCGGTATCATGATCGAATGGAAGGGGATGAGCATCGAGAACACGAAGGCGCCGAATAGGAAGGCGCTCAGCTTCGTCTTCACGCGGCATAGGATCCAGCCCGCCATCGAAGAGAAGAGCACGATGCCCGCCATCCCGCCGCCGGCTATGAGCGCGGTATTTATAAGGCTCCTAAGATAGCGCATGCGCTTGAAGCCGCGCGCGTAGTTATCGAGGCTCCAGCGCGCCGGCATGGCCAGGACGTCGGTGAATAACTCGGCCCGGGTCTTTAAGGAGTTGAGTAGGCCCATCAGCAGGGGGAACATCCAGAACAGGGCGAGCGTCGATAGGAGCGCGACAAGTAGCCATTGCGGCCCCGAGATCTTTAGGAAGCGACGGAGGCTGAACGGAACGCCGCGCCTCCCTGCGGCCTTCTTCGTACTCACGCCTCCTCCTCCCGCCGCTTCATGAGCGATAGCTGAACCGCCGTGACGAGCAGCAGCGCGATGAAGAGCACCGTCGACTTCGCCGTCGCATAGCCGAAGCGAAAGCTACGGCCGAAGGCCTCTTCGTAGATGTTAATGGCGACTACCTGGGTGCTGCGTCCCGGGCCGCCGCCGGTGAGCGCGTACACGACGTCGAAAACTTGAAAGGCGTTGTTCAAGGTGATGAAGACGCAGATCGTGAACGCCTGCCGTATGGATGGCAAGGTCACGGAGAAAAAGCGCCTTACGGCGCCCGCCCCGTCGATGGCCGCGGCCTCGTAGAGCATCTTGGGCACCGACTGCAAAGATCGGAAGAGCACACGTCTGAACTCCAGTCACCGAATACGATCT
>CALKWG010000521.1 GCA_938004315.1 uncultured Spirochaetaceae bacterium | reverse complement strand
TCGTATTCGGTGACTGGAGTTCAGACGTGTGCTCTTCCGATCTGTCCTGCGGCAGGGCGAAGTGGCACCAAGGCGCCTTTACGCGGCCGCGGGCGGTGACGACCCGCTCGAGGGGCTCAGGCGGCGCTTCATCCGGAACCGCGGCTTCATCGTCCTCTTCGTCCCGCCTGAAGGCGCTGGAGAGGAAGGCGCCTGGCATGGGGCAGGCGGCCGCGTGGGGGCAGGGGGCGAGGGCGGAGCCGCCCGAGCGTAGGACGGCTTCGCGGAGGCTGGCGATCATGGCGCCGGTACGCGGATCGCCCGGCTCCACGACGAGGGCGCGGCCGCCCGGCCGTAGGGGGCGCGTAAGCTCGCCGGACAGGGCGAAGGCTCGCTCATCGAGGCGTCCCTTGCCCTTCCAGAAGCTCTCGTTAAAGACGTTGGCGCTCCCGAGGAGCGCGTACGCCCCCGCGTCGCCGTCGGACAGGTCGAAGGGGAAGACGCCGCGGCGCGTCTCGACGGTCCAGGCCCGGCCCTTGCCCGAGCGGAGCCGTAGGCCGTCGAGCACGGCGGCGCCTGCGTCCAGGACGCGGCGGACGCGATCCATGGCCACGACGCGCAGGGCGACGTTCCTGAGCTCGGGCCTGGCTATGTAAAGGGCGATGGGCAGGGTGAGGGGGCCTGAGCCTATATCCAAGACGCTGTCGCCGTCGAGGAGGCGCAGGTCGAGCGAGGCCAGGATGGGGATGAGGCGCACGACGTTCCACGGCAGGAAGTAGCGCAGGTACGCGGCTAGCTTGGCCGGCTCGCCGATGTAGTCGGCTTTGCGCTCCTGCTTCTCGCTCGTTAACTCGCGCCAAAGCTCCAGCACGTCGCGTCGCAGGTCCTGCCGGTGCCCGGCGGGCATGGGTACGCTCTCTTCAATGATGTCCATGAGCACGGAGACGAGGTGGCGGGCGTCGGCCGGCACGGACAGGGGCCACGAGTCGACGAGGCCGAGGTCGGTAGCCGGCAGGGCCGTTCGCGGGTCGAAGCGAGCCGGCCCGTCGGTATAGCGGCGGCGGGGACCGGCGTCGCCATGGTCGGCCCGCCGGCCGCCGCGCTCGCCATGCCGCGGCGGGCGGCCTCCGTCGCGGTTATCGGGTCCGCCGGATCGCGTATGGCCGTGCTTGTGCTTCTTCTCTACGCTCATACCGGGAACTATCGCACGCGGCGCCGACCGGCACAAGTCCCGCGAAGCACCCCGCGCGAGATGCGGTGCGAGCTAGCGAGCAACGCAGGGGGTCTTAGGGGGGTATCCCCCCTATGCGCGATACGCCGCGAACTAGTGAGCGGCGTAGGGGGTCATAGGGGGGTATCCCCCCTATGTGCGAAGCACCCTGCGCGAGCGGGCGAAGCGGAAATCCTGACGAGCGCAACATATAGCGAAGGCCGCGGCTCCGTAGGAGACGCGGCCCGCTAACTACCTTTGCGCGAGTCAGATTGCAGCATGCGCCGCGAGACTCGCAGCGGCGCAGGGGGGCTTAGGGGGGTATCCCCCCTATGTGCGAAGCACCCCGCGCGAGCGGGCGAAGCGGAAATACTGACGAGCGCTCCATAAGGCGAAGGCCGCGGCTCCGTAGGAGACGCGGCCCGCAAACTACCTTTGCGCGAGTCAGATTGCAGCATGCGCCGCGAGACTCGCAGCGGCGC
>CALKWG010000520.1 GCA_938004315.1 uncultured Spirochaetaceae bacterium | reverse complement strand
GCTCGAACCGTAATAATCGGCCGTCCTCGCCTCCGGGTCGAAGGGCGATAGGACGGCCGCGGCGGCGGAGGCGCTCGCCTCGCCGCGGAGGCTCAGGCCGCCCTGGCTTCCGGGCGCGGGAGCGAAGGCGAACGGAACGCCGCCCTCGCCCCCGACCGGCGCTTGGGCCGAGGCCTCCGGCGCCGGGCTTGAGCCGAAGAAGGCGTCGGCGTCGAAGGCGCCGCCCTCCGCGCGCGCCGGGACCGTGAAGGCCGCCAGGGCGAAGGCGGCCGCCGCGACCGCCAAAACAGGCGCCGGACGCGACGGTTTGCTCAGTAATCGTTTCATCACGCGCACCTTAGCGGGATAGGCGCTGCAGGCTGAACATATCCGCGGGCAGGGCTACGTCGAACTGCAGCTCGCGCATGGTGAAGGTGGTGCCGCCGCCGCGCTTAAGCTTGTCCTCCATGCGCATGGAGGTGACGAACCAGCGGCCGCCGAAGCGCTGCACGGCCAGGGAGCGGCTTTCCTTAAGGAGGCGTCCGCTCCTAGCATACATCTCGGCCCGCAGGGTCACGAAGCGCTCGCCGTCGATCCAGAGCTTCTGGCGCTCGTAGCTGACCGCGCGGACCTTCGCGTCCAGTTCCAGGACGTAGCAGGGCCGGCCGTCGACGGTCTCCTGGCCGACGAGCTTGATGTCGTAACGTTCGGCTACGGCCCCGGACTCCAGGGCGTCCTCATACGAGACGTCGGAGCCCATCATGCCCTCTTTTAACAGGTGGCCGGAGATCTTTATGGTCTCCTGCTCGGCGGGGAAGTACATCCACAGGTCCTTGTCTACCTTCAGGTAGCGCACGCCCCGGTCTTCCGGATTGACGAACTCCACGAAGGAGCGCGACGAGCCCTGGGCCACGGCCCTGAACTCCTTGGTAAGCACGCGCTTACCCAGGTCTATCTCCATGAGCCCGACGTAGGCCAGGCTGCCTATGGTGTTGTTCTCATCGACGCGCCGCATGATCTCTTCGGCGCTCAAGGCGGGGAGTCCCTGCCCGGCGGCCGAGGCCGCCGTCGCCGCGGCGAGCGCGGCTAAAAATATAAGCTTTCTCATGGTAGCATTCTCCTTACGAAATTACGCCACGCTCTTGATGGCGTCCACCGCGTTCATGGTCGCCGCCCGCCGCGACGGCATGAAGGACATGAGCACGGAAACGAAGAGGCCTATGGCGAACATCTTGAGCCCGTCCAGCGGGTTGAAACGCGCGTAGAAGACCGGATCGATCGGGAAATCCAGCGAGCTCATGGCCGCGCTGAAGTCCATGCCGTAGATCGAGAAGACATAGCAGAGCCCCAGGCCCAGGACCGCGCCGATCCCGCTGCCTATGGCGCCCAGCACGCCGCCCTCGGCCAGGAAGAGGGCGAGCACCTCGCGGCGCTTTAAGCCCAGGGCCTTGAGTATGCCGATCTCCTTGCGCCGCTCGAGCACCACCATCATCAGGATGTTGGTGATGATGAAGGCGCCCAGGAAGGCCACCACGAAATAGATCCACTCGTAAATGGAGGCCATCATGCTGATGATCCGGGGATAGTCGCCTATGGCCGTCCAGGGCTGCACCAGGAGCTCCTCGGCGCCCGGCAGCCCCGCGATCGCGGCGCCGATGAGCGCGGCGGCCTGATCGGCCTCGCGGTAATCGTCCAGCATGACCGTGATCTGCTGCACGCCCCCGTCGGTCCTCAGGAATTCCTTGGCGTCGGACACCGGTATCTGGAAGACCCCGGAGTCCAGCGCCGACAGGCCGCTCTTAAAGACGCCGACCACCGTGAAGCGCTTGAGCCTTAGGCCGTAGTCGGCGCCTTGGGTCACGACGCGCATGACGTCGCCGGGCTTAAAGCCCAGGTCGGCGGCCAAGCGCTCGCCGAGTATGGCCTCGCCGGGCGCGCTTAAGTAGCGCCCGGCCGCGATGCTGCGATCCAGGTTCAAGAGGGATTTCTCGTTCTCCGGGTCGCCGGCCAGGCCCATGGCGACCTTGGTGCTCGGCCCGTTGGACAGGAGCGTGCCGAAGACCAGGCGCTGGCTGGCCACGGTAACCTGGCCCTTCAGCTCGGGGATGTCGGCTATCGCGGCCAGTACGGCCTCGGGGTCGGGCACGAGCTCGTCCACCGGCATGAAGCGCGACCGCGCCTCGTAGCCGCGGGTGACGACCCGGACGTGGCCCGTCTCGCTCCGCGTCAGGTTCCTGACCATATTGTCCAGGATGCCGTTCACGAAGCCGCCTAAGAAGGTCATGAGCATGACCGAGAGCGCGATGGAGGCGGCGGCCAAGATGGTCCGGCGTTTGTTGCGCTTGATATTGCGAAGCGCCATATCCACTACCCAATTCATGGTTCTCTCCTAGCCTGCTAGACGAAGCGCAGGGCGTTCGTCACTTCCATGCGGGCCGCCCGCTTAGCCGGCGCGCGGCTGGCCAAGAGGGCCACGGCGACGCCGACGACGGCGGCCACGGCCATCTGCTGCGGGTTCCATTCCCCGTAGAGATTGCCCCAGATGGGAAGTCCCATGTCTATCTCCCCCATCATGGACTCCATGGGGAAGCCGACGTAGATGAAGTAGGCGTCCAGCGCGACGCCGAAGGCCACGCCCGCGGCCGAGCCGACGACGCCCAGTATCCCGCCCTCCAAGAGGAAGAGCCGGGAGATCTCCCGCGGCTTGAAGCCGAAGGCTCTGAGCACGCCGATCTCGCGGATGCGCGAGTACACGCTCATGAGGACGGTGTTGGCTATGCCGACGCCGGCGATGAGCATCATGATGCCGATGATCAGGCCGATGCTCTTGCTTTTGGCCTTGGCCAGCTCCAGGAACTCGCGCCCCACGTCGCCGAAGCTGCGCGCGTCCAGGCCGGGGAAGGCGGCCTCCAACTCGGCGGCCAGGGCGTCGGAATCGGCCATGGCGTCCTTAAGGTTCACGCGCCGCTCCATGGCCACGATGAGCTCCGTCGTCAGGCCTTCCAGGTCCAGGAAGCCGTCCGCGTCTCGCATCGATATGAAGACGCCGCTGGAATTAAGGCTCGGCTCCGAGGAGTTGATGAGCCCCACGACCTTGAAGTCGTCGGCGTTTTGGGCGTCGTACTTGGTGCGCGCCGCCAGGGTCACCCAGTCGCCCAGGCCCACGCCCAGGTCGGCCGCCAGGCGGAAGCCCAGCACCAGCTCGCGCTCGCCGCCCGCCTTTAGCCAAGAGCCCTCGACGAAGTCCGGTATGGACAGGACGCGCTCGTCGCGCCCCGGCTCGGCCGCGACGGCGAGCACCGGCAGGGCGTCTACGCCGTTGGACAGGCTGCCCACGAACCTAGTCCGCCTCGCCACGGCCTGTACGCGCGGCCGGGATAGGAGGAAGGCCTCGAGCCGCTCCGCGTCCTGTAGGCCGTGCGCCAAGGGATAGCTCCGGCGCTCCTCTTCGTAGGCGGCCGTCGAGACGCGTAGCGATGAGTCGGTAAGGGCGACGATATTGTCCAGGCCGGAGCGGTCCATGCCCTTGAGCATGGAATCCATGCCGATGAAGAGCCCCAGGCCGAAGGCCATGGTGACGATGGTGAGCGCCGTGCGCTTGCCGTGGCGCCAGACGTTGCGCCAGGCTATCTTAAACAGGGTTCCCATGGCCGCCCCCTACTTCCGCTCGTCGGCGTGCACGAGCCCGTCCCGTATGGTGACCACGCGGCGCGCGTGGGTCTTTACCAGGGGGTCGTGCGTGCTGAAGATGAAGGTCGCGCCTTTGGCCCGGTTGATCTCCCTCATGATGTCCACGATCTCCTCCGCCGTGTGCGAGTCTAGGTTGGCCGTGGGCTCGTCGGCCAGCACGATGTAGGGGTCCTTGACCAGGGCCCGCGCGATGGCCACGCGCTGCTCCTGGCCGCCCGAGAGCTCGCGCGGATAGCGCTCGCCCAGGCCCTTAAGGCCCACCGCCGCGATGACCTCGTCGGCGCGGGCGCGGATCTCGTCCTTGGCCATCCTACGCTCGATGACCAAGGGCAGCTCGACGTTCTCGCGCACGGTGAGCACCGGGATGAGGTTATAGGATTGGAAAATGAAGGAGATATGCCGCTTGCGGTACTCGGAGAGCTCGTCCTCCTTCATGGCTCCCAGGCTCCTCCCGTCGTAGCTCACGGTCCCGGCGCTCGGCGAGTCCAGGCAGCCCACGATATTCAGGAAGGTGGTCTTGCCCGAGCCCGAGGGGCCCATGATCGCGGTAAACTCGCCGCGCTCTATGCAAAGATCTACGCCGGCCAAGGCGCGCACTTCGTTGTCGCCCTTGCGATAGATCTTCGTAACCTGCTTAAGCTCTAATATAGCCGCCATATCGGCCTCCTTTACGCTTTCTCGGGGCGATAGTCCGCGCCGGGCTCTTCCGGGCCGGCCGCGCCGGGATTCTCGGCGCTGGCCGCGGCCGCGCCCCCGCCGGCCGCGCCTAGGCTGTTCGCGATCGCCGCCGCGCCGACGACCCCGCCTATGCTCATGTTCTGCAGCGCCCCCGTAGGCATGAGCACCATGCTGCCGCGCTCCTTGATGGCGTCGTAGACCATGCTCATGCCGCGGAGGCTCAGGGCCTCCGGCCTGCCGCGGTAGGCCTCCGAGGCCGCGACGAAGTTGGCCGCCACCTCGCGCTCGGCCTCCGAGAGGAAGAGCCTGGCCTTCTTCTCGCGCTCGGCCTGGGCCTGTCGGCTCATCACGTCCTCCAGGTCCTTGGGCAGCTGGATGTCTACGAACTCCACCGAGAGTATGGTGATCCCCCAGGGGTTGGTCTTGGCGTCCAGGATACTTTGTATCTCGCGATAGAGCGTTTCGCGCTCCGATAGGATCGTAGTTAAGGTATATTTACCCAAGCAATCGCGAAGGGCGGTTTGGGCAGAGAGCGTCACCGCCTCCAAGAAGTCCTCTACCTCCAGGATCGCCTTCTGGGCGTCCCAGATCATCCAGAACGCCAGCGCGTCCACGTGTATGGGCACCGTGTCACGGGTCAGGATGCGCTCGGCGCTGAAGTCGGTCACACGTATGCGCGTATCGACCACCGCGGCGCAGCGGTCTACGAGCGGGGCCAGGAGGAAGATCCCCGGGCCCTTCACCTTGTGGAAGCGCCCCAGGCGCAGCACCAGGGCCTTGTCCCAATGCGGTACGACCTGGACCGAGGGGCCGGCTATGACCGCGAAGGCTACGGCCGCTATGAAAGGCAGCTGCGCCGCGGCGGGCTCGTAGCCTAGGAAGGCCCATTCGCCGCGCAGCCCCGTGGCCGAGAACATGACGATCTGGGCGGCGATGAACGAGTAGATGAAGGCGTTCCAGCTCGGGAAGGCCGCGTAAAGAAGCGCTGCCACGGCGACGGCCGTATAGCCGCGCACGATGAGCGCCGGCTCCAGGGCGCCGAAGGCCAGGCCACCAATCGCCGCGCCTATCGAGGCGATGAGCAGCATGCCTATGAAGGAGAAGATGCCGAAGGAGAAATCGCCGCGCTCGCGCTTCGGGGGCGGGTTCACGATGCGGGGATTCTGCGGCGCCTTGGCGCCTCCTATGCCGAACCAGTTCATATCCTAAGCCTCCGTTCCTTGTACGAAACCCGCATAGCACTCGCGGACCGCGCCTATCACCTCGTCGGCCGAGAAGCCGTAGCTGGCGGCCTTGGTTACGAAGGGCCGCGCGAGGCTCTCGAGCATGCCCTCCCGCTCGACCTCGCTCAGCTCGAGGCGCTTGTCGCTGATGAAGGTACCCGTCCCCTGTTGGGTCGTGACGATGCCGCGGATTTCCATCTCGTTATAGGCCCTCGCTACCGTGTTGGGGTTGATCTTCAGGTCGACGGCCAGGCTACGTACGGTAGGTAGCTGATCGCCCGTGGCGAAGCGGCCGTCGGCTATGGCGAACTCCACCTGTAGGATGATCTGCTTGTAGAAGGGTACGCCGCTCTTGGGGTCAAGGCTGAACTGTATAGGCTTTCTGTCTTGGGCAGGAGCCACGCTCGACCTCCTCAACTTAGATTGTACTAGTTGTTTAGTACATTGTGAATATAGGACAAGAAGACCTACTTGTCAAGCGCCGACGGACGCCGAGCTCCCCGCCCCGGGCGCGGAAGCCTTCAGCCGCACTGGAAACGGCCCGCCCCGCTATGGCATACTGCCTAACCGTCCCGGGCCGCGCCTTCGGTAGCGCGGGGGCCGCGGCCAGGGCGCATCGTACCCCAATCGCAGGAGCAGCTATGTACAAGCCAGTCGACCCCAAGGTGAGCTTCCCGAACATGGAGGAGGAAGTGCTCGCCTTCTGGAAGGAGCATCGAACCTTCGAGAAATCCGTCTCAGAGCGCGAAGGCGCCCCCGAGTACGTGTTCTACGACGGCCCGCCCTTCGCCACCGGCCTGCCGCACTTCGGCCACTTCGTCCCGGGTACGATTAAGGACATTATTCCGCGCTACAAGACCATGAAGGGCTTCAAGGTAGACCGCCGTTTCGGCTGGGACTGCCACGGCCTGCCGGTCGAATACGAGATGGAGAAGGAGCTCGGCATATCGGGCAAGGCCGAGGTGGAGAAATTCGGCGTGGCCGAGTTCAACGAGTCGTGCCGCTCCATCGTGCTGCGCTACACCGGCGAATGGCGACGCATCGTCACCCGCCTAGGCCGCTGGGTAGACTTCGACAACGACTACAAGACCATGGAGCCGGACTACATGGAGTCCATCTGGTGGGTGGTCAAGCGCCTCTGGGACCAGGGCCTCGTCTACGAAGGCCACAGCATCATGCCCTACTGCCCCCGCTGCTCCACGGTCCTTTCGAACCACGAGCTGCAGCTGGGCGGGTATAAGGACGTGCACGACCCGGCTATAACGGTCAAGTTCAAGCTCAAGGAAGGCTCCGCCGCCTTGGCCAAGCTGCCCGCCGGCGAGGGCCCGGCCTTCTTCCTGGCCTGGACCACCACCCCCTGGACCCTGCCCTCCAACCTGGCCTTGGCCGTCGGCGCCGACGTCGACTACGCCGTGGTGCAGGACGGCGCCGAGCGCTATATCATGGCCGAGGCCCGGCTCGGCGCCTACTATAAGGATACCGCCGGCCTGAACGTCGTTGCGCGGCTCAAGGGCGCCCAGCTCGTGGGCAGCTCCTACGAGCCGCTCTTCCCCTACTTCGCCGAGCACGCGGCCAAGGGCGCCTTCCGCGTCCACCCGGCCGAGTACGTGACGACCGAGGACGGCACCGGCATCGTGCACACCGCCCCGGGCTTCGGCGAGGACGACTACGCCACGCTCAAGGGCACGGGCGTGCCCACGGTCTGCCCGGTGGACGACGAGTGCAAGTTCACCGCTGAGGTAAGCGACTATAAGGGCGTCTTCGTCAAGGACGCTGACAAGGCCATCATCGAGCGCCTGAAGGCCGAGGGCAAGCTCGTCAAGCGCGAGCAGTACCTGCACGCCTACCCGCACTGCTGGCGCTG
>CALKWG010000519.1 GCA_938004315.1 uncultured Spirochaetaceae bacterium | reverse complement strand
CTTCGTGATGAACGAGCGCGAGCACGTGAGCCTCTACCAGGTTTGGGAATGGCATGACGACGGCTCGGTCGACTTCGTCTTCGTGACTTCGACCGACCGCGACGGCAAGCACGTTAAGACTTCGACGCTCAAGGCGCCGCGCTATTATCCCCTGCGCTACGCCGGCTACGCGGCGGCCTTGAGCGATTACGGCTTCGAGATCGTCGGCCGCTACGATATGGACGGGTTGTGGCCCGGCGCCCGCGGCGGGGCGGGGGAGAAGACCGGCCGCTTCGACGACGATTTCAAGACGATAGCCTGGTACGCCGTCCTCGCGCGTAAAATAGGCTAGGCGCGTCAGCGCTCCATCCTAGGCCCCGGTAGCGGCGGCTTAGGCCTTGCGTACCTTCCCGTCCGGCCCGACGATCAGACCCTCGGCCGCCAAGCGGGCGGCCTGCTCTTCGAAGCCGCCGCCCCGCGGCAGGGCGATACGGCCGTCGGCGCGCACCACCCGCCACCAGGGCAGGCCCCGGGAGGACGAGGCGGCGTGCAGGAGCCTGGCCACGGCCCGCGCGCCGTTGGGCAGGCCGGCCGCGGCGGCCACCGCCCCGTAGGACAGGACGCCGCCGGCGGGGATGGCGCGGACGGCGGCGGCTATACGTTCGCTGGCTTCGGTCATGTCCGGTAGTATACGCCCGCTCGAGCCGGCCGTCGCGATGTATCTATGCCGGGGCGCCGCGCTTCCATGTTACATGACAAAATGACACGCAATGTCACGTCCTTGACGCTGACGCAACCCTATGCTAGCGTTGAGCGTCTAAGCTACGCGCATACCCGCCCCGCGGCCGCCGGCCGCGGCTCGTCCCTTAAAGGAGGCCCTCCCCTATGAAAACCTGCATACTGTTCCCCGGACAAGGCGCCCAGGCCATCGGCATGGGCAAAGATTTCTACGAGACCAGCGCCGCCGTGCGCGCCCTCTTCGAGGAGGCCTCCGACGCCTCTAAGATCGACCTTAAGGCCTTGATCTTCGACGGCACCGAGGAAGCGCTCAAGCAGACCCGCAACACCCAGGTAGCCCTGGCCTTGGTGGAATGCGCCGCCTCGCTCTGCGTACACGAGCACGGCATCGAGACGCACGGCGCCGCCGGCTTCAGCCTAGGCGAATGGCCGGCCCTCGTGGAGGTCGGCGCCCTGCCCTTCGGCCAGATGATACGCCTCGTAGCCGAGCGCGGCCGCCTCATGGACGAGGCCGGGCGCCGCTCGGGCGGCTCCACCATGGCCGCCGTCATGAACCTGGAGCCCGCCAAGATCGAGGCCGCCCTGGCGGCCGCCGGCATTGACGACGTCTGGGTCGCCAACTACAACAGCCCCGCCCAGGCCGTGATCTCAGGCACCGAGGCGGGCATGGACAAGGCCGAGCCGGCCATCAAGGAGGCCGGCGCCAAGCGCGTCATCCGCCTCAAGGTCTCCGGCGCCTTCCATTCGCCCATCATGCGCTACGCCTACGACGGCTTCAAGGAGTTCATAAGCGACG
>CALKWG010000518.1 GCA_938004315.1 uncultured Spirochaetaceae bacterium | reverse complement strand
TCGCGGGGGCCTCGTAGAACTGGACGGTCCCGGCGTTGGAGTCGATGAAGACGATGGTCTCGCGATCGGCCTTGCCCTGGATCTCCAGGGCGTCCCAGCCGCCGAACTTGAGGTAGGGGCCGAAGTAGCCGCCGACGTTAGAGTCGATGGGCACGCCGGTCATGGGCGACAGGCTGACGACGAGGCTCTTGCCCGAGCCGGGGTAATTGGTGTTGCCGCAGACGGGGCCCATGGCGATGACGATCTCGTTCTCGGGGTCGTTCCACTTCGTGGACGGCTTGGTGCCGTCCCAAAGGAGCTTTAAGCCGAAGCCCTTGCCGCCCACGAAGCGCCTCTTCATGTCCTCGGAGACGGGCTTCTCGGCGGCCTTCCTGTCGCCCACGTTGAGGTACAGGGTGCGCATGGCGTAGCCGCGATGGACGGCCTTGGGCTGGAACTTGTGCTCGGCCAGGAGCGTAAAGCCGTGCTTGCCTATGTCGATCATGCCTTGGCCTCCTCTTTGCGGACGGCCTCGGCCGCCTGGAAGGGCAGGCGCGAGGCGCGGCTGTCCTCTTTCTCGGCGATCTCGAGGGCGTCGGCGGGGCAGGTCTTTACGCAGGCGCCGCAGGCGACGCACTTATAGGGCGTTGACTCGCCGGGGTAGTAGCGCATCGCGCCGATGGGGCAGACGGCCACGCAGGCTAGGCAGCCGACGCAGAGGCCCTTGTTGATCATCACGACGCCTTGAGAGTTGACGGTGATGGCCTGGGTGGGGCATTCGGCGACGCACTTGCGGCACTCCTGGTCGCAGGCGACCAAGTGATGCTTGCCGGGGCCGGCGGGGAAGACCTGGATGCGCGAGCGCGCCGGGTCTTCCGCCTTGAAGTACAGGCGCGAGCAGGTGGCCATGCAGTTCTGGCAGCCCACGCACTTGTCATCATGCAGCTTGAGGTATTTGATCACGGTAGTAGACCTCCTTTTTAAGTCTCGTATCGTGACGGGATGGGGGCCTGCCGGTCCGAACGCGGCTTAGGCGCGCGTTTTAACGGTTGAAGCGTCGGATTGGCGGCTGAGTTTCCTAGTATAGGGGAGTTTTAATTTTTGGGCAATCGAGGAAGGGCGAAGGCGGAGGCGGCCGGCGCTCCGAACGGCGCGCCGGCCGCGAGCGAATCGTTTAGGGTTGGTACTCGGTGAAAACCGCCCGGTTAAGCTTTACTTGAGGCCCGAGCGCGGCCCTGAGCTCGGCGAGCGCCTCGTCGAATTCGTCGATGCGCTCGAAAGAGACCGGCGTGAAGTACTCGTCGGCGTAGCGGAGCACGAAGGTCCCGAGGTAGACGAAGGGGCTGTCCTCCGGTACCGAGAAGCTGACGTTGAAGGGCAGCCTGAAGAAGAGACTGCCCGAATCTAGAATGTTTACCCGAATGCTCCTTAAGACGATGATCCTGTCCTTGGGGATGGCGAAGCGGGGATAGCCGAAGGCGTTGAGGGGCCCTATCTCCTCGTGGCGCGAGCCCATGATGCTGCCCGGGCTGAACAGTTCGAGGTACGCCTTGGTCATGGGCGGCTTGCGTTTGTCGACCTTGACGTAGCCGATGAAGAAGCCTTCGTCGATGGCGGGTTGGATACGTACCTTGGCGATGAGGACGGCTTCGGAACGCTTGGGTTGGGCGGGCTTGGTTTGCGCCCAAACGGATACGGCGAGGAAGGCGATGAGGACGGTCGCGAGCTTACGCTTGTTCATTTTTTCAACTCCTCTATACGCCGCTCGATGAGCGGCTGCCAAGCGGTCTTCTTAAAGCTCGGCAGCATGGCCTCGAGGGCCCTGAGCTCATATCCGTCGTCCGGCAGCTCGACGATGCCCCAGGCGTCCATGCTCATGGCGCTGCCCTTATAGCTTTCGTCGCGGCCGTAGGCCCATGCGCCGATGTAGAGTAGCCCCGGGGCTTCCATGCGCGGGTCATAGGGGTTCTTGCCCATCACGCCTTGCATGAAGTAGGTGACCGATCTGCCCGACGTCTGTTGGTACGATAGCAACTTCCATGAGCTGCCGACCGGCTGCGGATAGAGGTAGCAGTAGCCGGTATTGCCCGCGGGCCTAAATGGAATATAGACCTCCGCGGGGAAGGCCGGGTTTAACTGTATATACCGCGGATACTCCATCGCCGTCTTGCCGAACGGCCCGTGGACGCCTAGGTAGCCGAAGGCGAGGGTATGATCTTCGGGGCCGGGGAGGCCCTTGGTATCCAGCGTCGTCGGCCCGACGCTCACGCACGAGCCGAGGGCCAGGGCGATTAGTATCGCCGCCGCCAAGGCTCCCTTTTTACTTCTCATGGATCGCTCCTTCGTCTATGTATTCGCGCCGCGCGCTAGTAGAAACCGAAGAGGACGGACGCGCCGAGCACGCCGAGCGTAGACGCGCCTCCGCCGAGCGGGTCGCTCACGTTGATGCGCGAGTACTCCGCCGAAATGAAGACGTTCGTGCCCGGTACGCCGACGTAGGCCCCCGCTCCCCAAGAAGCATGGAAGCCCATGTCGGGGCCGTCTAGGCCCAGGGGCATGAGGAATCCTACGTTCGCCTTGCCGAAGGGGACGGCGTACCATTCGCGCATTCGGATCGGGAGCTGGAAGACGAGGCCGACCCGGGGGATGAATACGGTCGCCTTCCGTTCGCCGTCGTAGGACTGGTACGGCATGGAGCCGGCGGCGCCTTCGAAGCTGAAATGTATGAACTGGCTGTTGAAAATGTCGGCTTGCATGCCGAAATTGAGCGCGGTGAAGCGCTCTCCGTCGATCCTGAAGACGGCGCCCGCCGCGAAGGCCAGGTCGAAGGGGCTCACGATATCTACGCCCACCGATGCCTTTTGGGCGGCCTTGCCCTGGGCCTCCTGCGCGGCCGCCGCCGGCGGGAAGGAGGAGAGGCGCCAATGGCCGTGCTCTTCTATCCAGGCGGCCCTGAAAGGGGTCTGCCCGGCGAGCATGTCCGCGTACCCCGTCCCATCGTCGGCGGCGACGGCGTCGGCGAGGGCGAGCGGGGATATCGAGGCGCGCTCGGCGATGGCGTACGCGACGGCCATGCGAAGGCCGTCGATCGGCGAGACGGAGACGAACTGCTCGACGATCTCGTTGCGGATCTTGGTGGGGGCGCTCGCCAGGGCGGCCTTAAGCAGGCGTTCGCCTTCCTTGGCCACGATTTCGTAGGAGACGAAGCGAACGAGCCTCTTATAATCATCCTGAGAGGCGGCGGCGACGAAGGCCCTCGCCCGATCGGCGAGCCGCTCGGTAGCCGCGCCGGCGGGCCTGCTCGTCGCGGTTTTTAGGAAGGCCTCGATGGCCGAGCTAGGAATGGCGAAATTCGTATCTTGCCTACCGCCTACCTTCCAGGTATTGACGCCGACGACCGCGTATCCTAGCGGCGAGCTCGCTGACGCTACGAGCAAGGGGCCGCCCGAACTGCCCGGATCGATGGGGGCCGAATGCTGTATCAGCGCGGTCTCCTCGGGATCGGCGAGCTCGGGGATGCGCGCCGCCCGGTTGGTGACGCTGCCCTTGCCGAATTGCCAGGACGGCCGCGATAGGAGGCCGGGGAAGCCGGCGCTCCATGCGTCGACGCCGTCGGCGGGTAGCGCGGTCGATATGGGGAGCCCCGATTTAAAGGGACGCGCGTCGTCGGGGAAGGCTACCAGCGCCAAGTCGAGGTTTTCCGAGACGGCTACGACGCGGCAGTCCTTATACACGGCGGTCGAGCCGTCTTCGCGGTCGAATTCGAGCGTGACGCGCTCGGCTTGGGCGACGACGTGCCTATTAGTAATGGCGTAGTTCCGGCCGGTCGCCGGGTCGACGTACACCATGCCCGAGCCGAAGCCGCCTTCCGACCAGGCGCGGAGGTACTCGGCCGCGTCTCTATAACCTTCTTTCGACATAGAGTCGGCGAGCTTGACGATAAAATCCTTGGTTCGCTCGTGCAGGACGGGTCGGACTACGGGAACTAGAGCGCGGACCTGGGCGCCCGCCGCGACCGCGGCGAGCGTCAGGAGTACGAAAAGGGAAATGCGTCTTTTCATGAACCGATGACCTTGTGATGAAATATGGCGGCAATACTTGCCGCGGGCCGTCGGCGATCATAACGCAGGTCGGCCGGCGCGGCAACCGGGAGAACCCGAATCGCCGCCGGCGCTCGCTATTCCACCTTGAAGCGCCCTATGGAGCCTTCCATCTCGTCGAGGCCGCCGCGCGTCTTGGCGGAGAGCTCGGCCACCTCCTGGGCGGCCTTGCTGATCTCCTGGGCGCCGGCGGCCATCTCGTCCATGGAGCCCTCGATGGTCTGGGCGAGCTCGGCAAGGCGGCGCATGGCCTCGAGGACCTGGGCGTTGCCGCCGGTCATCTCGGAAGCGCCGGCGCGGACCTGGCTGGTCACGCCGTTCATCTCCTTAAGCGCCTCCAGGATCTGGCGCGAGCCCTCGCGCTGCTCGTGCATGGCGCGGTCTATTTGGCGGACGAGCTCGGCGGTGCGGTCGACGCCGGCGGAGAGCCCGGCGAAGGCCTCGCCCGACTCGACGGCGGCTACGACGACCTCGTCGATGCCCTCGCGCACGCTCTGGAGCTCGGCGCCGATGCTCCGGCTCTGCTCGGCGGCGGTCTCCGCCAGGCGGCGTATCTCGTCGGCCACCACGGCGAAGCCCTTGCCCGCGTCGCCGGCGTGGGCCGCCTCGATGGCCGCGTTCATGGCCAGGAGGTTGGTCTGGCTGGCTATGGCGGCGATGGCCTCGTTGGCCTCCATGAGCTGCTCGGAGCGGCCGGCTATGTCCTTGACGCGCTGCTCGGCGGCTTCTTGCTTGGCCTTGCCCTCGTCGGAGGAGGCGATGAGCCCTTCGAAGCCGGCGGCCATCTTTTCGATGGACGCGCTAACCGACTCGATGTTGCCTACCATCTGCTCGATGGAGGCGGAGGCCTCGGTGACGCCCGAGGCCTGGGTCGCGATGAGGCGGTCGAGGGACTCGATGTTGCGGGCCACCTGCTCGACGGCGCTCGAGGCGTCCTCGACGCTGCGGGAGATCGGAAGAGCACACGTCTGAACTCCAGTCACCGAATACG
>CALKWG010000517.1 GCA_938004315.1 uncultured Spirochaetaceae bacterium | reverse complement strand
AGCTCTTGGGCGGCTGGATGCCCAGCTCCTTGGCGCGCTGCATGTTAGTGACGAAAGTCAGGGGGCCGACGTAGAGGCCGACCCAGAAGCCGTCCTTGTCCTTGAACTCCGCGGCGGTCTTGTTGGCGAAGCGAGACTTGTACGGGGTCGTAAGACCCTTGCCTTGGGCGGTGATGTGGTCGAGGCCGACGCCGCCGACCCAGATCGAGGCCTGGGGATTAGCCTTTTCGGCCTCCATGCGGGCCACGGCCTCGCCGCCGGAGAGGCGGACGAAGTTAACCTTGATGCCGGTCTCGGCCTCGAAAGCCTCGAACAAGGCTTTGGCCAAGGGCTCCTCAAGGGTGGTATAGGCGCTAACGCTACCAGAACCCTTAAACTGATTCGGGTCTTCGCGTTTTGCGCAGGAACCGAGACCGAATACTAAGAGCGCAATCGCGATAAGCGCTGAGAATGATAACAAACGCTTCATAGATCCTCCATGCGGGTTAATGTCGAACTATTCGACAGCTCAATTGTTAAAACATTGTACTATCTTTTGTTAGTTTTTATCAAATGAATTCGCGTATAACCCGCCTCCTTGACCCTGTAGGGGAGGCCCCGTAGGATGATCAGCATGTCGAGTACAAGCGCCTTGACGGGCGATATCGTCGATTTCGCGGCGATCGGCGGCGGGCCGGCCGGCCTGTTCGGGGCCATAGCCTATGCCGAGACGGCTCGTTCGGCTGACGCTTCGGCTAGGCCGCGCATCCTCGTGCTCGAGCGCATGCCGAGCCCCGGACGGAAGCTCCTGGCTAGCGGCTCGGGCCAATGCAATATCAGCCACGCCGGATCGGTCGAGGAGCTCCTCCTCCGATACGCAAGCTCGGGCAAGGCGGGCGAGGCGGCCCGCTTTTTGAAACCATCCCTCTACGGCTTCGATAATGAAGCGCTTCAAGCCTGGTTCGGCGCCCGGGGGCTCTCATTTCGGGCCGAGCCGAACGGTAAAATTTTCCCGACGACTCGAAAGGCCCGCTCGGTGCTGGATATACTCCTGTCCGAACTCAGTCGCCTCGGCGTCGATCTGATCTGCGGCGCGCGCTGCCTATCGGTGACGCTCGAAGACGGCGGCTTCAGGCTAGAGCTCGAGGGCGGAGCCGCGTCCGGCCGCCTCGTACGCGCGCGCGCCGTATTGATAGCCGCTGGCGGCGCTTCGTATCCGGGCACCGGCAGCTCGGGCGACGGCTTCGACCTGGCGACCGCCCTCGGCCTGCGCACGCTCGCGCCCCGGCCCGCCTTGGCTCCGGTCTACGCCGACGATCCTACCCTGGCTTCTCTATCGGGCCTCTCCTTCGAGCGCGCCGGCCTGTCGCTATGGCGCGAGGGCAGGAAGCTCCGGGAGCGCGAAGGGGAGCTGCTCATCACCCATAAAGGCGTCTCGGGGCCGCTTATCCTAGACTCGTCCCGCGACATCCAGCCCGGCGACGAGCTCAAGCTCCGCTTTACGGAGGCCGGGCCGGAGGCTTGCGAGGCCCGCATCGACGAATCGGTCCGCTCCTCGCCTAAGCGCCTGGCCAAGGCGCTCTTAAGCGAGCTCGGACTCCCTCGCTCGATGGCCGAGCGCTTCGCCGCGCTCGCCGGCTTGGCCGACGCGCCGGCCTCGGCGCTCACCCGCGATAGCCGCCGTAGACTGGCCGGCTTAGCGGCGGCCTACCCCCTGCGCGTCGCCGCCTTGGGCAGCTGGGACGCGGCCATGGCGACCGCCGGCGGCGTAGCCCTCTCCGAAGTCTCCCCGAAGACCATGGAGAGCCGCTCGCTGCCGGGCCTTTATTTCGCCGGCGAGGTCCTCGATTACGTGGGCGATACGGGCGGCTACAATATCCAAGCCGCCTTATCGACCGGGCGCTTGGCGGGCTTGAGCGCGGCCGAGGCGGCTTTTCGCCCGGCCGCGACGGCTCTACGCTAGACCGCGAGGATGGATTAGTCGCGAAGCCCCAGCTTTGACAGATAGCCTTCGACTATATCCCTGATCCGCCCCTCGGGCGCATCGTCGCCAGATCGGAAGAGCACACGTCTGAACTCCAGTCACCGAATACGATC
>CALKWG010000516.1 GCA_938004315.1 uncultured Spirochaetaceae bacterium | reverse complement strand
CCACCGAGATCTACACTCTTTCCCTACACGACGCTCTTCCGATCTGCCATCGCCCATGATCGCGAGCCCCTCGTGTCCGGTGAAAAGGGCAAGAAGGCCTTGGAGATCATCCTTGCCATTTATAAGAGCCAGAAAACCGGCTTACCCGTCGAATTACCCTGCGATTTTTCTACGCTCGATATGATCGGCGAGTTCTATAACGCTAGCGAGGCTGTACGATGAACGTACCGTTCTATACCTCAACCAGGGAATATCAAGTGCGTAAGGCGGAGTTCGACGCGGCGGTTCAGGGCGTCATGGCCCGCGGGGACTTTATTCTAGGCGGCGAAGTCGCCGAGTTCGAAAAGGAGTGCGCCGCTTATCTCGGCGCTAAGTACGCCGTCGGCGTTGCTTCCGGCTCGGATGCCCTCGTCATCGGGGCCGATATCCTAGGCTACAAAGACGGGGCGGAGGTGCTTATGCCCACCTTTAGCTTCTTCGCCACCGCCAGCTGCGTTGCGCGCCTCGGCGGTAAGCCGGTCTTCGTGGATATGGACGAGGATACCCTGAACATGGACGTAGCGGCCGCGGCGACCAAGATAACTAAAAGGACAAGGGGCATCATTCCTGTGCACCTATTCTTGCAGCCCACGCCTATGCAGGAGCTGATGGACCTTGCCCGTCGCGAAGGCTTATCGTTGCTTGAGGACGCGGCCGAGGGGTGGGGTATGGATAGTTTCGTCGATGGCGGCTGGAAGAAGGCTGGAACGATAGGCCAGCTCGGCATCTACTCGTTCTTCCCCACTAAAACGCTGGGGGCTTACGGCGACGCGGGCCTCATGGTCACGGAGGACGAGGCTCTTTATAAGAAGCTCAAAAGCTACCGCGTGCATGGCTCAAGCGTTAAGTATCAACATGATTATATTGGCTATAATTCCCGCTTGGATACGATCCAGGCGGCCGTGCTAAGGGTTAAACTTAAGAAAACGCAAGAGGCCATCGAAGAGATCGGAAGAGCACACGTCTGAACTCCAGTCACCGAATACGAT
>CALKWG010000515.1 GCA_938004315.1 uncultured Spirochaetaceae bacterium | reverse complement strand
GTCGTCATAGCCGCCAAGCTGGAGGCCTGAGCCTGGGGGCCCGGGCCGTCGAACGACGGCCCGGCCTATGGGCGCCGGCGGCGCGGCGGCTTCTGGACCACCTCGTAGCCGGCGATCTCGAGCATGCGCTTGAAGGCCGAGCCTTCCTTCTTGAGCTCGCGCGAGCCGCGGGTGATCTTGCAGAGCGACAGCCTGAGCTCCTCGGCTATGGCCCGCTGGGGCATGCCCTCGGCGATGCGCTTGACCAGGGCCCAGCGCTTGGCTATCTCGTCGGCCTCCGCCTCGGTGTAGAGGCTATAGAGGAAGTCCTCTATGAGGGCCGGGTCGTGGGCGGCCGCGAGCACGCGGGACATCTCCGAGAGGTTGTCGCGCACCAGGCCGGGATCGATGCTTCGTTTCACGCATACAATACTATGCGACAAGACGGGGCTCGGCAAGGGCGCCGACCCCGCCCTCAAGGCCTCGGGGAGGGCCGAGACCCCCGGGGCGGCCGCCCCGGAGGCTCGGCCCGGGGGGCGCGTCTCGGGCCCCGCGCCCGGCCGGCGCTCCCGTGGCGCCCCCCCGACCCCCGCCCGAGGGCTTGCCGAGGCCGGCGGCCCGCGATTATCATCCGGCAATGGAGAAGTACCGCTTTAGCTACCAGGACATTCATAGGACGGTCAGGTCGCTGGCCGGGAGGATAGGCGCGGCGGGCTACGAGCCCGACGTGATCGTGGCCATCGGCTCGGGCGGCTTCATCCCGGCCCGCATGCTCCGCACCTTCATAGACCGGCCCATCCTGACGGTCGGCGTGGCCTACTACGACAAGGACAACAAGCCCACCGCCAACCCGCGTAAGGTGCAATGGATCGAGGAGGCCGAGCGCGAGCTGCGCGGCAAGCGCATCCTCCTCGTGGACGAGGTGGACGACTCGCGCGCGACCTTGGAATACTGCGTACGCGAGCTTTTGACCCACGGACCCTCTGCCATCGCGGTGGCGGTCATACACAACAAGCTTAAGGACAAGCGCGGCTCGATGCCGGCCGAGGTCTCGCTCTACGCGGCCGGGCTGGATATCGAAGACCGCTGGGTGGTCTATCCCTGGGACGCCCCCGATATCGACGCGCACGACGCGCTGGCCTCCGAGGCCAAGGCGCGGCGCAAGCGCGAGCTACGCGCCGAGATGAAGGCCAGGCTGGCCGGCGTGGAGCCGGCCGAGCGTGAGAAGCGGAGCCGCCAGGCGGCCGATGCCTTCGCCGCGCTGCCGTCCTATCGCGACGCCGGGCTGGTCCTGGCCTTCCTGCCGATGGGCGAGGAGATCGACACCGGCCCCCTCGTCGACGCGTCTA
The DNA here is from genome assembly GCA_938004315.1 of uncultured Spirochaetaceae bacterium. Classification (GTDB taxonomy): domain Bacteria; phylum Spirochaetota; class Spirochaetia; order Treponematales; family UBA12059; genus DAIPLR01. The sequence goes on along the minus strand of CALKWG010000515.1, from coordinate 1,805 downwards.
TGGCGGCCGGTAAGCGCGTAGCGGCGCCGCGCATCGCGGGGGGCGAGATCGAGTTCGTCGTCCTGGACGAGGGTTGGCGCGGCTGGGAGCGCGACCGCTGGGGCATACCGATCCCGCCGGCGGGTCGGCCGGCCCTGGCCGTCGAAGAGATCGCGGGCGAACGCTGCCTGATGGCGGCGCCCGGCCTGGCCTTCGACGCCGACGGCGGCCGCCTCGGCCGCGGGCGCGGTTACTACGACCGCTTCTTGGCGGCCTTGCGGAAGGCGCGCGGCGCCGATGGCGAGATGCCGGCCGGGCACGGGCCGGAGGCTGACGCTAAGGCGGGCGGCCGCAAGTCCGCCGCTCCGGCCGCCTCCGACGCGGCTTTCTACGCGGTCGGCTACGGCTACAGCTTTCAGCGTGTGTCGAGCGTGCCGCGCGAAGGCCGCGACGCGGCGGTAGACGAGCTCATCCTGGCCTAGCTCCCGGGCATCCGCGCAGGCGAGCCGCGGCGCCGCCGGGCTAGGACGGGTTCTCCCCGCGGGCCCAAGGCAGGTAGGGCCGGTCGGCCAGGAGGGTGTGCCGTATGAGCGCATCCTTAAGGCCGTGGGCCAGGCGCTCGCGGCCCTCGCCCGAATCCAGGCCCGCCTGGGCCGAGCGGACGGCTTCTAGATAGGCGCCGTGCTCGGCCCGGTGATCCTTTAGGCCCGGGTAGCCGAGCCTCTCCATCATAGCCTCTTCCTCCTCGAAGTGCGCGCTCGCCTGGGCGAAGGCTTGGGCGAAGCCTTCGTTCGACTCGAGCGCGGCCTCTATGGCCAGGAAGATGGCGTTGTGGGCCTGGTCGATATCGTCGAGCCCCAGGCGGTATTCGGGGCGCCAGCGGAAGGCCAGGGCGTGGCTTTGGCTGGCCAGGCGGCGATGATATGCTTCCCGTAGGCGCCAGAGCACGAGGGGCTTGTCCTCGAGGGCGGCGGCGGGGAGGAGCATGACGACGCACTCCTCCATCGCCCTGGCCCTGAATCGGCGCGGGGCCTTAGGCTCCCAGAGGCCTTCTTCGCCGAAGCCGCCGCCGGCGGCTTCGAATTCCACCAGCTCGGCCCCGCCGAAGACCGCCAGCCGACCCGCGGCGACGACGGCGTAGCCGCCGCCCGTATCGAGCTCCTGGCCCGGCGCCAGGCGACGCTCGGCGGCCGCGCGGCACAGCGATATGAAGCCGGGTAGGAATTCAAGCTCTTGGAAGATCGGGTTCGCCGCCAGGCGGAGGGCGACGGCATTGACGCGCTCTAAGTCCTCCCCCAAGCCGTAGCGCGCGACGAAGGCGCCGAAGGCCGCCGCCGGGACGGCGTAGAGCTCGGTCGCCTCGGCCGCGTCGAACGAAAGCGAGGAGGGGGCGCCGCGGGCGCAATCCAGGGCGTTGACCAGGGCGCCGGGTCTGAGCGAACGGTACTTGCCCCCGGGCGAGTCCGTTCGTTCGAGCCGGCCCGAGACCGAAAGGTAGACGGTACGGATCGCCTCGCCTCGGCGGCACAGGGCCTGGCCGGGCTTGAGCGACACGAGGGGCGAATCGAGGAGCGACTCGAGCCCGTCCGCGGGGACCGAAGGGAAGAAGGCGCGCAGCGCCTCGAAGGCGCGTCGGCGTACCCAGCCTTCGGGGAGGGGAAGGTAGCTCGTCCGCTCGCCGAAGACGGCGACGCGGCCGCGGCCGAGCTTGGCCGCGCGCTCCGGCCGTATGCCGTGGCTCCATAGGAGTTCGCCCGAGGCGTCGCCTAGGAAGTCGGCGGCCGAGCCGTGGATCTGTCCGCCGCCCACGTCCAGTTTCTTCAAGC
>CALKWG010000514.1 GCA_938004315.1 uncultured Spirochaetaceae bacterium | reverse complement strand
TCGCCGCCTTGGAGCGCGGGCTTGAAGCGCATCACGGTGGTCTCGAGCGGGTGGGGCGAGTAGTCGGGGCGCACGAGGAGCCCCTCGAGCTCGTTCCAAACGCCGGCTTTCAGCTCCTTAAGCTCGAAGAGGCGGCCGAAGGCCTCGGAGCCGAGGCCCGAGAGCGCCTCGAGCTTCTTCTGCGCCGCGCGGAGCACCGGCCCGGCGGCTAGGAGCTCTAGCCGACGCTCCGAGCGCATGAGGGCGGTGAGCCCGACGAAGTGGTCGTCGTGGGTGTGGGTGAGGAAGACGCCGCGCAGGCAGGCGGGGGCCAGGCCCACGGCCTCCAGGCTCGCGTCGACGTGGGGGCCGGCGTCGACGAGGTAGGCGTAGCCGCCGCCCATGACGATGGAGGACATGCAGGGGCGATCGGGGTCCCAGCCGTCGCCCTCGCCCAGGTGGACGACCGAGAAGCCGTCGCGTATCGCCTGAGCCGCCTTCAGCTCGTAGGGGCAGGCGTAGAGCTCGCCGGGGCCTAGGTTGAGGTCGACCTGGGCCGTCTCGCCCTTGTAGATCAGCTCGTAGCGGTTGACGCCCATGCGGCGCAGGAAGACGCCGCGCCTGAGCTCGACGACGTGGCCGTCGAGCTCGCGCAGCTCCAGGATCTCCGAGCTGGGCTTGAAGCGGCCGAAGGCGAACCAGCGCTTGATGCGGAGGAGGTAGTCGGCGAGCTCCGGGTCGCCGGGGGCCAGCTCCTCGGGATCGGTAATGCCGTAGTTCCCCTGGTAGATATAGTCCGCCTGAGCCCGGATTTGATCGGGCAGGCCGACGAGGAGCGGCTTCTCGCCCGTATTGCCCGGGTGCCCGGGTATGATCATGCCCTGGCGGTATAGCATGTGCAGGACGGGGAACTCGGCGACGTTGGCGAAGCGGCCGCGCTGGACGGGGAGCTCCGACAGGATGATGGCGTTGGGGCCAATTTCGTAAGCCTGGCCGTCCTTATGGGCCTTGCGGACCGCGCCGGCTTTGAACGCGTGCTTGATGGCGTTCTCCGGGCAGCCGCAGAGTATGCGCAGCCCGGCCTCGCCCGTGTCGACGTAATACATGCCCGGCGCGATGCGCGTACAATCCATGCTGCCGTCCTAACTTTTCGTTAGGCTTAGGATACGCCGCGCCGGGCGATTTGGCAAATGCGCGCCGATGCGGCGACGCGCCGGCTTAGCCGCCCGCCGTCCAATCGCGGAGCTCGGCCTCGTTCGCCAGGACGAAATGCCCGGGCAGGGCCTCGCGCCACGCCGGCGCGTCGCCGGCCTCGTAGCCATGGCTCGCCGGGTCGTAGACGACGAGCTTCTTATCCCGCTCCTCGTCGGGGTCGGGGACGGGCACGGCTGAGAGCAGGGCCTTGGTGTAGGGGTGCAGGGGGCGCTCGAAGAGCTCCTCGGCGGGGGCCAGCTCCACGAGCCGCCCCAGGTGTATGACGGCTATGCGGTCCGAGATGAAGCGCACCACCGAGAGGTCGTGGGCGATGAAGAGGTAGGACAGCCCGCGGTCGCGCTTAAGCTTATTGAGCAGGTTGATGACCTGGGCCCGGATGGATACGTCGAGGGCGCTGATCGGCTCGTCGGCGATGAGAATCTCGGGCTCCATGGCCAGGGCCCGCGCTATGCCGATGCGCTGCCTCTGGCCGCCCGAGAATTCATGGGGGAAGCGGCTGGCGAATTCGGGGAGGAGGCCTACCTCGAGCAGGGCCTTCTCGACCTTGGCCAGGCGCTCGGCCTCGTCCTTGAACAGCTTAAAGTTATAGAGGCCTTCGCTGACGATATAGTCGATCTTGGCCCGCTCGTTGAGCGAGGCCATGGGATCTTGGAAGATCATCTGGATCTTCTGCCGCAGGAGCCGCTCCTCCTCGGCGCCGACCTTGCCGGCGATCTCGCGGCCGCGGTAGCGCACGCTCCCGGCCGCCGCGGGGTATACGCGCATGATGGCGCGCCCTATGGTGGTCTTGCCCGAGCCGGACTCACCGACTAAGGAGAGGGTCTCGTCGCGATAGAGCTCGAAACTGACGCCTCGGACGGCCTCGAAGGCCTTGCGGCCTGAGCCGAAGCGCACCTTGAGGCCTTCGACGCTAAGTATGGGTTCAGCGCTCATCGCTTCGCCTCCTTCTTTACGCCCGAGCCCGGCCGTTCCGGCGAGCCTGCTCCGGCGACGCCCGCCGCCCGGCCGGCGTCGGCTATGCGGCTTTTTAGGCGCTTGACCGTATCGGGGGCTTCCATGGCCGGCGCCCGCGGGTCGAGGAGCCAAGTCTTGGCCCGATGCGTCGGGCTCAGGTCGAAGAACGGCGGCTCGTGCTCGAAGTCTACCTTGAGCGCCATGGGGTTGCGCGGCGCGAAGGCGTCGCCCTTGATCTCCTTGAAGAGCGATGGCGGCGTGCCCTTGATGGCGAAGAGCTCCTCGCCCTTGACGCCGAGCTGCGGTAACGAGGCTAAGAGCGCCCAGGTGTACGGGTGGCGCGGGTCGTAGAAGAGCTCGCGCGACAGGCCCTCCTCCACGACCTGGCCTGCGTACATGACGGCGATGCGGTCGGCCATCTTGGCCACGACGCCCAGGTCGTGCGTTATAAAGAGGACGCTCATGCCTAAATCGCGCTGCAGGCCCTTGATGAGGTCCAGGATCTGGGCCTGTATGGTCACGTCGAGGGCCGTCGTCGGCTCGTCGCAGATGAGTATCTCCGGGCCGCAGGCGATGGCCGCGGCGATGACGGCGCGCTGCAGCATGCCGCCTGAGAACTCGTGCGGGTATTGTCCGTAGCGCCGCTCCGGCTCGCCGATGCCGACGCGCTTAAGCATGTCGAGCGCGAGCGCGCGGCTCGCCGCCTTATCGAGCCCGCGGTGCAGGGCCGCGGCCTCGCGTATCTGCTCGCCGACGGTCTTCAGGGGGTTGAGCGCGGTCATGGGGTCCTGGAAGACCATGGCGATGCGGCTGCCGCGCACCTTGAGCCATTCCTTCTCGCCCGTGAAGGCGGCCAGGTCGACGCCGCGATACATGATGCGGCCCGACTCCGCCCGGCCGTTCCTGTCGAGCATGCCGAGGAGGCTCTTAGCCAGCACGCTCTTGCCCGAGCCCGACTCGCCCACGACGGCCAGGGTCTCGCCGGCGCGGAGCTCCAGGGAGGCGCGGCGGACGGCGGTGAGCTTCCTACCGCGAAGGGTAAAGCCTATGACCAGGTCCTGGGCCGAGAGGAGGAGCTCGCCGGGGGCGCGCGGCGCGGCTTCGAGGGCCGGGGCGGCCGGGCCGGCTGCGGCCGTATCATTCTTTATGCGCGTCATACGTGGTTCCTCGGGTCGGAGGCGTCGGCGAATTTATTGCCCGCGATGTAGAACGACACCGTGATGGCCGCGAGCACCGCGGTCGGCCAAGCCAGCTGATAGGGGTAAAGGAGGAAGTTATTGCGGCCCAGGTTCACGAGGTTCCCTAAGGACACGGCGTCCAGGGGGAGCCCAAGGCCTATGAAGCCCAGGAACACCTCGGCGCCGATTGAGTAGGGGATGGTGAGCGCGGCCTCCATGATCACGACCGACACCAGGTGCGGGAGGACGTTCCGCCCGATGACGCGCGACAGCGGCGTGCCTAGGCAGCGCGAGGCGACGTTGTATTCCGCATCTCGAATTGTTATAACCTTATTACGAACAAAACGCGCTATGGACAGCCAGCCGGTGGAGCAGAGCGCGATCACGATGGTCCAGAAGCCCGGGCGCAGGATGTACGACAGGAGTATGAGCACCACGGTTTGGGGTATGTTCGTGACCACGTTATAGAGCTCGGTCATGAAGCGGTCCAGGCGCCGGACGTAGCCCCAGAGCGCGCCGGCCAACATGCCTAGGCCCACGTCGATGAAGGCGATGATGAAGCCCAGCGACAGCGAGGTGCGCGCCCCGTGCCAGGTGCGCGCCCACATGTCGCGCCCCAGCCCGTCCGTGCCGAAGGGCCCCGCGCCCGCGCCGGGCCTGCGGTTCCATAGCGAGGTGTCGAGCGAGACGGCGTTCGGGTCGACCTGCGACAGGAGCGGGTAGAGGAATGAGAAGGCGGTCAGGAGGAGCATGGCGGCGATCAGGGCGACGGCTACCTTGCTCTTTAAGAAGGTCCTGAGCGTCGAGCGCCAGTACGAATAGCGCGCGTAGCCCGAGCGCTCGGCCTCCGCCGCGTCGAAGGCCGCGGGAACGAAGAGGGCGGGGTCGACGGCTTCGGGCGAGGCCGGGCCGGCCGTCGCGGCGGAAGCCGGGCCGGCGGCCGGGGCGGCGGAAGCCGGGCCGGCGGCCGGGGCGGCGCCCGGCCGCCGTGATACGGTCATCATGCGGCCTTCTTTCCGGCGCCGGGGGCCGCCAGCTTGATGCGCGGGTCGACCAGGGCCATGAGGACGTCGCCTAGGAACACGCCGAAGACGCCCAAGGTCGAATATATGAGCACCAGCGCCTGCACGAGGGGGTTATCCTGCTGCCTGATGGCGTAGACCAGGAGCCCGCCCATGCCGGGTATGGAGTAGATGCTTTCGATGATGAGGGAGCCGGCCACGGTGAGGAGGAAGGTGGCCGGGAAGTATTGCACGAGGGGCACGATGGCGTTGCGCAGCACGTGAGAGCCCATGACCTTGCCGCGCG
>CALKWG010000513.1 GCA_938004315.1 uncultured Spirochaetaceae bacterium | reverse complement strand
GCCCCCCGCAAGCCCTTCCTGCGCTCGGTCTTCACCGACAACGCCGGCGTGGTGCAGTTCTTCCCCGGGTCGGCGCTCTGCGTGAAGGCCGAGACCCACAACAGCCCGAGCGCCCTCGACCCCTACGGCGGCGCCATCACCGGCATCGTCGGCGTGAACCGGGACGTCCTGGGCACCGGCATGGGCGCCAAGCCCATCTTCAACACGAACGTGCTCTGCTTCGGCTATCCCGACACCCCCGACCAGGAGCTGCCTCCCGGGCTCATCCACCCGCGCGAGGTCCTGGAGGGCGTGCATCGCGGCGTCGTGGACGGCGGCAACCAGTCGGGCATACCGACGGCGGCCGGCGCCTTCGCCTTCGACGAGAGCTACCGCGGGAAGCCCCTGGTCTTCTGCGGCACCGGCGGCATCATGCCCGAAACGGTCGCCGGGAAGCCGGCCTGGGAGAAGCGCATCGAGCCGGGCTACCTGGCGGTCATGCTCGGCGGCCGCATCGGCAAGGACGGCATCCACGGCGCCACCTTCTCCAGCCTCGCCCTGGACGAGGCCAGCCCCGTCTCCGCCGTGCAAATCGGCGACCCCATCATCCAGCGCAAGATGACCGATTTCCTCTTGGAGGCGCGCGACGCGGGGCTCTACGAGTTCATCACCGACAACGGCGCCGGCGGCCTGTCGTCCAGCCTAGGCGAGATGGCCGAGGCCTCCGGCGGGGTCTTCATCGACCTGGACGCCTGCCCCTTGAAGTACCCGGGGCTCTCGCCCTGGGAGATCCTGGTCTCCGAGAGCCAGGAGCGCATGAGCCTAGCCGTGCGCCCGGAGCGCTGGGACCAGTTCGCGGCCCTGGCGCGCCGACGCGATGTCGAGGCGAGCGTCGTAGGGCGCTTCACCGACTCGGGCTTCATCGAGATAGCCGCCGGCGGCAAGCCCGCAGGGCTCCTGTCCATGGACTTCCTGCACCGCGGCCTACCGACTATGCGCATACCGGCGCGCTGGAAGGCGCCGACGCGCCGCTCCGACGCGCTCCCCGAAGCGGCCGAGCTCACGCCGGCCCTCCTGGCCGTCCTGGCCGACCCCAACGTCGCCAGCAAGGAGCCGCTAGTGCGGCAGTACGACCACGAGGTGCAGGCGCGCTCGGTGGTGAAGCCCTTCACGGGCTTAGGCCGCGACGCCCCGAGCGACGGCGCCGTCCTCCGCGCTGACTTAAGGGCCGACCACGGCGTCACGGTGACGCACGGGCTCTGCCCGCGCTACGCCGATTACGACGCCTTGCGCATGGCGCGCATGGCCGTAGACGAAGCCTACCGCGCCCATATCGCCCTGGGCGGCGACCCCGAGCGGGCGGCGGCCTTGGATAACTTCTGCTGGCCCGACCCCGTGGCGTCGGAGGCGACGCCCGACGGCGCGTTCAAGGCCGCCCAGCTCGTACGCGCCTGCCGCGGCCTCCGCGAGGCCTGCCTGGCCTGCAGCCTACCCCTGGTCTCCGGCAAGGACTCGATGAAGAACGACGCCCGAGTCGGCGGCGTGACCATCTCCGTCCGCCCCACCCTGCTCATTACCCTGATGGGCGCGCTCGGCGACGTGCATAAAGCGATCAATACCGACTTCTTAGGGATCGACGAGCTGGTCTATCTGGTCGGCGAGACGAACGGCGAGCTGGGCTGCACCATGTTCGAACGCGTCCTGGGCCGGGACGCCGGGCTGCGCGCCAGGCTATACGGCGGCTCGCCGGGCATGGCGCCGCCGCTCTTCGGCGAGGCGCCGGATGTTGACCTCAAGGCGGCCGCCGGGCTGTACCGCGCCCTGGCCCGAGCTATTTCGGGCCGCATCGTTCGCTCCTGCCACGACTGCTCCGACGGCGGAGCGGCCGTCGCCCTGGCCGAAAGCTGCCTAGGCGGCCGCGTGGGCCTGGAGGCCGAGCTCGGCGGCCTACCCGGCCGCTGGGCCGCCGTTGAGGAGCCCGGCCGCGAGGCGCGCGCCCTCTTCTCCGAATCGGGCGGCCGCTTCGTCGTGTCGATACGGCGCGAAGACCGCGAGCGCTTCGAGGAGACCATGAGCGGCCTACCCTTCCGCTGGATAGGCCGCACCCTGCCCGAGCCGCGCTTCGAGCTCTTCGTGGATAGGAAACCGGCGGTCAGGACCACCCTAGACGCCCTGGAGCGCGCCTTCGGCACGCCCATAGTCTAAGCGAAACGACGAGGAGAACACGCGATGCGCGCGATTATAGTCTGCGGTTACGGCATCAACGCCGACCTCGAGCTGGCCGAGGCCTTCAGGCTGGTCGGCGCCGAACCGCGCAGGGTCCACGTCAGGGACCTCATGGACGAGCCGGCCCTCCTAGCCCAGGCCGAGTTCTTGGGCTTTCCGGGCGGTTTCTCGTTCGGCGACCACTTGGGCTCGGGGCTCGTGCTGGCCGGGCTCTTCAACGAGCGCCTAGGCCCCGAACTCAAGGCTTTTATAGCCGACGGGGGGCTGGCCATAGGCATCTGCAACGGCTTTCAGACCCTGGTGAAGGCCGGTATCCTACCGAATACCCGCGGCGACGGCGAGCCCGATGCCACGCTGCTCCATAACGATCACGGCCGCTTCATAGACGACTGGGTGCCGGTGCGCTTCGAGGAGGCTTCGCGCTGCGTCTGGACCCGGGGCCTGGCGCCTCGGATGCTCCCGATACGCCACGGCGAAGGCCGTTTCGTCGCGGCCGACGAGGCGGCCCTGGCGCGCATCGAAGACGGCGGCCTCGTGGCCCTGCGCTACGACGGGGTCGATCCTAACGGCTCGGTCAACGCCATCGCCGGCGTCTGCGATCCGACGGGCCGGGTCCTGGGGCTTATGCCACATCCGGAGGCCTTTATACACCCGGAAGCTCATCCGAACTGGCGCCGCGGCTCGGTCGGCGGGCTAGGCCTGGAGCTCTTCAAGCAGGCAGCGGCTTGGAAGGCGGCGAACGCCTAGCCTCCTAGCTTCACGACCGCCCTGCCGTCGCCGCCGCCGGATAGGATGCGCGCCGCCTCGGCGGGCGCCTCTTCTAAGGCGATAATCCGCGTAAAACTCCCGATGAGCGCCGGGTCGAGCTCGACGGCTAGGCGCTCCCAGACGGCCGGGCGCAGGGCCGCCGGATGGCGCACCGAATCTATCCCGAGGAGGCTCACGCCCCGGACGATGAAGGGGAAGACGTGGGTATCGAGCTCGGCGCCGCCGGCCAAGCCGCAGGCGGCGACCGCTCCGCCGTAGGCCGTCCTGGCTATGACGGAGGCCAGGGTCGCCCCGCCGACCGTATCGACGGCGCCCGCGAAGGCCTCGGGCTCGAGGACGAAACGGCCGGGCTTGGACGGCGTCGCGTACTCCCCGCGCCCGACGACACGGGAGGCGCCGAGGGCCGTTAATCGCTCGGCCGCCTCGGGCTTGCCGCTCATGGCGACCACGCGGTAGCCGCGCTTAGCCAGGACGGCCACGGCGACGCTGCCGACCCCGCCCGAGGCGCCGGTCACCAGGACCTCGCCCGAGCCCGGCTCGCAGCCGGCCCGCGCCAGGGCCTGCGCGCAGAGCATGGCCGTGAAGCCCGCCGTGCCCAAGGACATAGCCGTGAGCGCGCTCATGCCCTCGGGCAGGCGGGTTAGCCATTCGGCCTTGGCCCGGGCGTAGCCGGCCAATCCGCCCCAGTAGCGCTCCCCTAAGCCCCAACCGGTGGCGATCACCCGGTCGCCGGGCTTCCATGCCGGCGAGCCCGATTCCTCGACGACGCCGGCGAAGTCGATGCCAGGCACGGCGGGGAAGTTGCGTATGATGCCGCGGTCGCCTATGGCCATGGCGTCCTTGTAGTTCAGGCCCGAATACTCGACCCTGACCAGGACCTCGCCCGAGGGCGGGAGCTCCTTGACCGGCACGGTTTCGACGGCGGCGACCAAATTTCCTTCATCGCGCCTCAGCATAAGAGCTCTGCATTCGTTTCCGGGCATCATGGGCCTCCGAGCTAGGGCTTCGTTTCGCGGCATTCACGCGCTGCCCGCTACGGCTATTGTAAGGCCCGTTTCGTTTCTAGAGAATTCCTTTTTTAAACATGCCGACGACACGGCGGAACGCGCGCGCCGGATACGAATACGTCCTAATCCCGCCGCGCCTGCTCGGTCCCGCGGGGAGGGCCGAGACCCCGGAGCCGCGCGCGTAGCGGCGCGCCGCGGCGCGCGCGGGCGAGGAGGCTCGGCCCCGGGGGCGCGTCCCGAGCGTCGCGGCCGATCAGGCGACGCTTGGCGCCCCCGCGCTAAAAAAACCGGCGAGACGCCCATCGGACTGGCGCATTCGTACCCTTCGACGTATACTGTTTCACATCACGAAATAAGTCCAAATAGAAGGGCGAACGAACAGGTGCCGGAACCGACCATTGAAGAGTACGAGAAGCAGATATTCGACCTCAGGCAGCTCCTGGAGGTCTCGAAGAGCCTCAATTCGACGCTGGATTACGCGATCCTGATCGACTCCATCCTCTATACGATCATGGGGCAGATGAAGGTGCTCAAGGCCGCGCTCTACGCTAAGCGCGGCATCGATTCCACGTACTTCAGCCTCCACCGCAATTACAAGGGCTTCGAGCTGGATCATAGCCGCGACTACACCCTGGCCGAGGACGCGCCGGCGATGAAGCTCTTCGCGCGGGAGAGCCGGCCCTTCACGCCGGCCGAGCTTAGCGAGCGCTTCGGCGGCGGCTACGGGGGCCTGGAGTCCCTGGTGAGCCTAGAGCCGAACCTGATCGTACCGCTCAAGGCCAAGGGCGTGGTGAACGGGCTCATCATCCTCGGCGAGCAGATCATGGGCGAGGACTTCTCCGATGGGGAGAAGGAATACGTGCAGAACATCGCGGTGCTGGCGGCCATAGCCATCAACAACGCCTTCCTCTTCGAGATGACCACCACGGACATGATGACCAAGCTCCGCATGAAGCACTATTTCTACACGGTGCTCTTGGAGAGGATGGAGCAGAGCTCCCAGAACGGGAAGGCCCTTTGCGTGATCATGACCGACATCGACCACTTCAAGAAATTCAACGATACGCACGGCCATTCATGCGGCGACGCGGTGCTCAAGCAGGTGGCCAAAACCATACAGGCCCAGATCAGGGCGGCCGACGTGGCGGCGCGCTACGGCGGCGAGGAGTTCTGCGTGCTCCTGCCGGACACGGATCTTATGACGGCCGGCCGCGTGGCCGAGCGCATCAGGCGCGCGGTCGGGAGCGCCTGCATGGACTACGAGGGTAAGAGCCTCTCGGTGACCCTGTCGCTCGGGGCGGCTCAGTACGACCCCGCCCGCGACCTCTCGGGCAAGTCGCTCATCGACCGCGCCGACCGGGCGCTGTACCGCGCCAAGCAGACGGGCCGCAACAAGACGATGGTGGCCGAGTGATAGAGGGCGACGAGGCGCCGAAGGCGGCCGCTCCGGCGAACGCCGGCCGCGGCGCGAGGATCAACATCGTCGGGGCCGACGGCGTAGCGCGCGAGGCCGAGGGCTCGCCGGCCTATAGCGTCCTCGTAGCGCTGCAGCGCGCCGGCTTGCCCCACCGCCACGATTGCGGCGGCAAAGCGCTCTGCGGGACCTGCCGCGTGGCGCTGGTAGGCGGGCGCGTAAGCCCGATGGGCGGACGGGAGCGGGACAGGCTCGCCGCCGTCGGCGCGCCGACGGACGGGAGCGTGCGCCTGGCTTGCCAGGCCAGGCCCGCGGGGGCGATCGCGCTGAAGGCGCTTATGCCGTTCGCGCCTGGGGGCGCGGCGGGAGGCGCTGAAGGAGGCGGCGATGGGCGATAAGGCGTTTTGGTGGCGTTCGGCGGTCTTCTACCAGATTTACCCGCGTAGCTTCCAGGACTCGGACGGCGACGGCGTCGGCGACCTGCGTGGCATACAGTCGCGTCTTGACTACCTTGTCTCTCTCGGCGCGGACGCGCTGTGGATCAGCCCCTTCTTTAAGAGCCCGATGCGCGACTTCGGCTACGACGTGGCCGACTACCGGGCGGTGGACCCGCTCTTCGGTAGCGACGCCGACTTTAAGGAGCTCTTAAACGCAGCCCACGAGCGCGGCATACGCATAGTCATCGACCTCGTGGTCAACCATTCGTCCGACGAGCACCCCTGGTTTAAGGCGGCGCGTTCATCCAAGGACGACCCTAAGCACGACTGGTATATCTGGCGGCCCATAGACGCGTGGGACTTCCTGGGCCGGCCGAAGCCGCCGAATAACTGGGTAAGCCTCTTCGAGCTGCGCTCGGCCTGGTACCCGAACCCCGCCACCGGCGAATGGTACCTTGGCACCTTCACGCGGCATCAGCCGGAGTTCAACTGGCGTAACCAGGAGCTACGCCGCGCGATCTACGACGAAGCCCGCTACTGGCTGGATATGGGCGTGGACGGCTTCCGCATGGACGTGGCCACCGCCTTCATCAAGGACGAGCTCTGGCGCTCCAACCCCTTCAAGCCTAAAATCTCGCCCGACCTCCTACAAAACCATATCTACGACCGCAACCGCCCCGAGGTGCACGGGATCTTCAAGGAGTTCAGGGCCTTGGCCGACTCGTACCCGGGCGACCGGGTCCTCATCGGCGAGACGCATGGCCAAGACCCTGCCCTGGCGGCTTCGTGCTACGGCGAGGCCGGCGACGAGCTCCATATGGCCTTTAACTTCGAGTTCCTCTTCAGCCCCTGGGGCGCACAGGCCTTCGGCGAGCGGGCACGGCGCTGGTACGGGCTCCTGCCGCCGGGCGCCTGGCCGAACTTTACTCTGTCAAACCACGACCAGAGGCGGCACTACGCCCGCTACGGCGGGGGGCGGCGCGGCGAGGCCGAGGGCCGCGCGCGCGCGGCCGCGGCCATGCTGCTCCTCCTCAAAGGCAGCCCCTTCATCTACTACGGCGAAGAGCTGGGCATGGACTGCTACCGCCTGCCCCGCGCCGCGCTGCGCGATCCTTTGGGCAAATCGACCTGGCCCTTCTCGGGCTTCGGCCGCGACCCGGAGCGCACGCCGATGCAGTGGGACGGCGGCCCGGGCGCCGGCTTCACGAACGGCCGGCCCTGGCTGCCGCTCAACCCGGATTACCAAACCAAGAACGTCGCCGCCCTCGAGGCGGACCCGCGCTCGCTCCTGTCCTGGTATAAGGCCTTGATCGCCTTACGGAAGGCCGAGCCGGCCTTGGCGCTCGGCGAGCTCAGCTGGCTGCCGGGGCCGAGCGGCGCCCTGGCCTGGGAGCGCTCGCTCGGCGGCAGGCGCCTGGCCGTCGGGGTGAACTTCGGCGCGAAGACGCTCGCCTGGGCGCCCGACGGCGCCGGCGGGAGGGAGCCGCTCCTTTCGAGCGCTGCCTGGTCGGATGGGCCGGGCGGCGGGAAGCCGGGTAGCCTCGAACCCTACGGCGCAGCCGTTTACGAGCTAGGCTGATCGGCTGGCCCCCGAGGCTCCTTGAGGCCGCGCCGACCGACCACGCCGACCGGCCGCGCTCGGCCGCTACGCGACGCCCAGGAGCCGCGTAAGGTAATCGCGCGCGGCGAGTTGCTCCTGAAGAGAATTCTCCAGCTCGAGCGAGGCCCAATGGAGCGGCATGAAGGCGGCGTACGAGGCCAGGTAGTCCAGGTCTGCTAATGATGCGTACTCATGGTGGTCGTACTCGCCGTGCCAAGCGTTGGGCACGCCGAGGCGCAGGGCCGAAAGGTGGCAGCAGCCTATGGGCAGGGCCGTAACCAAATCGCGCATGCGCCGGTCGTACGCGGCGCGCCCGAAAGCCAGGGCGTTAGCCCAATGGGAGAAATCCGGGCAGAGGCCGCCTAAGCCCGCGAACTCGCCCGGCTCGGGCGGTTCCTCCACGTTCTCCACGTAGCTCATGGCCTTAAAGCGCTCGGGGAGATCCGGAAAAGGGTGCGAGCTGGCGCGCGGGTGGATATTGAAGGCCTGAGCGCCGAAACGCCCGACGAGGAAGTCGAGCTCCGCCTCGTCCATGTCGGATCGGATGTGGACATGAGGGATGCGGAGACCGGGTAGGCGTTCGAGCTCGGCGTAAAGCGCGGAGCGCTCGTCCGCCGCGAGGCAGGTGGGGAAAAGAGCGATCTCGCCGATGCCGAAACGCGATAGCCCGTCGATGAAAGAAGGGATCCTATCCTTCTTGGTGCTGGTCAGGCCGGGGATGATGCGCATGGGCTGAGTATATACGGCGGCGCGGGGCGGGTCACGGGGCGGGGCGATAATCGGCGGCGGGCGCTCGCCGCGCCGCCGTCGGCCATCCGCCGGAGGCAGCCGCTCCGTCGGCCTACGCGCTTGACCCGAGGCGCCGCGCGCCCGTAGGATGCGCAGAGGGGGAGGCCATGGACGAAGGATATACCCATGACGGCGAGGCGCCGCGGAAGGCCGCGCCCATTCGCCTGGAACGATGGCGCGCCGAGAGGCTCTGGGCGAGGGCGGCCTCCCTCGAGGCGGAGGAGCGGCAGGCCGGCTCGTCGGCGCTCGTCGAATCGGCCGTCGACGAGCCGGCGCCGCCCGACGCGGTCGAGCTGGACGCCGCCGTCCAGGCGGCCATAGAGAGCGGCATGGCCCCGGCGGCGGTGCGCAGGTCAGCCCGACTCGAACTGGCCCTAGGCGCGCTAGACCGTAAGAGACCCGGCCGCTTCGAAGAGCTCGCCGCCAGGCTCTGCGCCGTCCCGGGGCCGCCGCTTTCGGCCGCCGGCACGAGCCCGCTGCCGCCCAAGGACTTCCTCGCCGCCTTCGAAGCGCTCACCGACGGGGATCAGTACGGCCTCGGCTTCGTCGAGGAGCGCCGTCTCGGGGAAGGCGCCGAACTGAGGATCTACGGCATCGACATCAACTGGGGCAGCGAGACCAGGAAATTCCGCGACACGGTGCGTATGTACGCCTCCATACCGCGTATCGCCGTGACGGTCGAGCCGGACGGCGAAGGCGGTACGCGCTTTGAGATCTTAGCCGATACCCGCGCCGCCGCCAGGTCGTACGGCTGGAGCCTAGCCATCGTCGGAGGCGTGCTAGGCGCGGCCTTAGGCTTCTTCGGCCGATTGGCCCTGCCCGCCGCGGCGAGCTTCCCCCTCGGCTTCGCGATCGGCGCCGGTTTGAGCGAACTTATAAACGTCCTTATAGCGCGATGGGCCTTCCCCGCCGCGCGTAAGGAGCTCAAGGCCCTGGCGCGCTCCGCCGCCGCCCGCACCGGGGGCGAGGCCGAACGATAAGCTCCCTGTAGGCCACGCTCGGCTTCTTGACTATTTTACTCAGTGACCACATGATACCCCTCGGGGGTATCCTATGGTCGTGATGAAGCTACGCGTTCGCGGCATGAGCTGCGCGCATTGCGAGTCCAAGGCGGAGAAGGCCGCGTCCGAGCTGGTCGGCGTGCGCCTAGCCAAGGCGAACGCCGCGAAGGGGCTCCTTGAGCTGGCGGTGGATGACGGCGCGCCGACCATGGAGCTCAGGGCGCGGCTCGGCTCTAGGCTCGCCAAGCTGGGCTATGAGCTAGCGCCGGCGGCCTCCGCGCCTTCGCGCGACGACCTCCTGGCCCTGGGCGCCGGCGTCATCGTGGCGGGCGCCTTCGCCGGGCTCGAGGCGCTCGGCATGTTCTCAGGCGTGCCGCGCCTAGGCGGCCCCTTGAGCCTGGGAACGATGTTCATGGCGGGCCTGGTGACCTCGCTCCACTGTATATCGATGTGCGGCGGCATAGCGCTGTCGCAGGGCCTGCGGGTCGCTCCCGCGGCGGCCCCCACGGCCGATCCCGCCGCCAGCGCGCCCGGCGCGGCCTTTCCGGCGGCCGCCCTACGGCCCTCCATCCTCTACAACCTGGGCCGCATCACGAGCTATACGGCCATAGGCGCGGTCGCCGGCGCGACGGGCTCGGCGCTACGCCTCGGCCTCGGGTTCCAGGCCGGCATCATGATGGCGGCCGGGCTCTTCATGCTCCTCATGGGGCTATCGCTCGCCGGACTCCTCAGGCTGCCGCGGCTACGCTGGAAAGCCTACGCCGAGTTCCGCGGGCGCGTCGAGGCGGCCGCCGCCAAGCTCGGCCCCTATGCCGTGGGCCTGGCCAACGGCTTCATGCCCTGCGGGCCGCTCCAGGCCATGCAGGCCTACGCGCTGGGTAGCGGCTCGGCCTTAGCCGGCGCCCTGGGAATGGCCGCCTTCTCGGCCGGCACGGCGCCCCTCCTCTTCCTCTTCGGCTCGGGAGGCGCCTTCGTCGCGCCGCGCTATCGCGGCATGGCGGTCAAGGCCGGCGGCGTCCTCGTGCTCTTCCTGGGCTTCGTGACGATGAGCCGGGCCTGGGCCCTGACGCCCCGCGCCTACGCCGCCGCGCCGAGCCCTACTGCGGCCGCCCCGGCCCTCGCCGCGCCCGCTCGGCCCTCCTCGTCCGGCGTCCGCGCCGAGTTAAAGGACGGCTTCCAGGAGGCCGTCGTCGTCGTAGGCGCGAGGAGCTACGGCGAGGTCGTGGCCAAGGCCGGGCTCCCGCTACGCATCAACCTGCGCGTCGAGCCCGGCCGCCTGAACGGCTGCAACGACGCCATCGTCATACCCAGCCTGGGCCTTAGGCAGTCTTTGAAATACGGGGACAATTGGGTGGAGTTCACGCCGGCGGCGCCCGGCGTCATACCTTATTCATGCTGGATGGGCATGATCCATTCGCGCATCGTCGTGGAGCCCTAAGAGCGGGGCGCTCGGCGGATGGGGAGGCCGATTTGACGCCGCCCCGGGCCCGGCCTTATGATCGGGGTCGGAGGCGCCCGATGAACGGCTACGATTATGTTAGAGAGGGCATCGAGCTCTTCGAAGCCTCGCTCGCCGACGGCCGGACGCCGCCGGCCATACGGGGCGTCGCGTCGCTAGCCGCGCGCACGGGCTATTCGGTCCGTCACTTCGAACGCCTGTTCTACGCGATAACCGGCTCGCAGCCTAAGGACTACATCCGCGGCCGCATACTGAGCGTGGCGGCGAGGCGTATCCTCGAGACGAGGCGCAGCCTTCGCGATATCGCCGAGGAGCTCGGATTCGAAGATTACGAGACCTTCTCGCGCTCGATGAAAGCCCGATTCGGCATATCGCCTAAGGCTATCCGGGAGGCGAAGTACCTGCCTACAGCCGAGACGCAAGCCTTAAGCCTGCCGCCCGAGCCGATCCGCCGCGCCTCGGGCCTGGAGAGCCGCGAGCCGACCGTTCAAGACGAGCCGGAGCGGACCGTCGCCGGCCTCTCCTTCTTCATGGAGGATGGGGCGCGGAGCTTCCATAAGCCTTGGGCGACCTTCATGAAGGCGAGCGGACGCGTCGTCGGCCGCGCGCTCCCCGAACGCTACTATCAATGCTCGGCCTGGTCGGACGAGGAGTCCCTCGGCGGGATCGCCATCCTATGCGGCCTGGAGACGGAGCGGGACGCGGTTCAGGAGCCCGTGTTCGCCGTAAGGAGGCTTCCGGCCTCCCGCTGCCTTCGCTTCGTCCACCGAGGCGACGTAAGGGCGCTGCATGAGACCTACCGCTATATCTACCAGGAATACCTCCCGGCGAACGCCGTCCGGCCATCGCTGAACTGGGAGTTCCAACGCTACGGGCCGGACGGCGAGACGGAAATTTGCATTCCCGTCGCTTAGAAAAGGAATTCCTCCGACCAGGGGAAGTCGGCGCCCGACTCTATGTCCTTAGGCCAATGCGAGCACCAAGCCGGCAGCTCCGGCCGAGCCGGCCGATCCGAGCTCGGGTGGTAGGGCTTGATATCGAGCACCGGAGATCCCGGCTCCGCGTCGATCCGGCCGCTCCGTACGAGGCCCTCGGCGGCGTCTATGGATTCGACGCGCATGACGCTCACGCAGATCGGGTTGGGCCGATACGGCGAGCGCGTGGCGAAGATGCCTAACTTAGCCGGCGCGGCGCGGTATGGCTTGTCGACGAGCGCATAGGCGTCGTCCCAAGGGGGGAGCTTATGCGCGCTCCAGACCACGATCGCATGAGAGAAGCCGTCGAGGCCGGACAGCCCGGGCCGATACGCAGCCCCTATTCGGATGGCCGCGCCCTCGGCGCGGCCATCGCCGCCCGTCTCGACGGTCCCGATCGCCCTTAGCTCAATGCTCTGTCCTTCATCCATCGATTCATCCTTCGCCCTGGACTCATCGAGGAACCCGCGGGCTACGGGGATGATAGTCGCCTAATCGGCTCGTCCCGTCGTTGATAAAAGCCGACCGAGACATGATGAAACCCGCGTTTCCGTCAGGCGCGTCGCCTCCCTCCGACGCGGCCCGGAATAGCCGCCTCGATCGACCTTGACTATTCCAATCAGGCTTAGTACTATACCCCCCGGGGGTATACAATGACCATCAAAAGCATACCGATCCGGGGCATGACCTGCGCCGCCTGCGCCCGCGCCGGCGAACGCGCCGCGGCGGGCCTGCCCGGCGTCGCCCACGCGTCGGTCAACTTCGCCACCGAGACGCTTACTATAGAGTACGATGAATCCGCCCTGGGCCTGGAGGCCGTGGCGGCGGCGATCAAGGACGCCGGCTATGAAGCCGTGCTGCCGACCGCCGAGAAATCGGCGACCGTGCCGATAGGCGGCATGACCTGCGCCGCCTGCGCGGCCGCCGTCGAGCGCGCCGTGGGCAAGCTGCCCGGCGTCAATGCCGCCTCGGTCAACTTCGGCACCGAGCGCCTGTCGGTGCGCTGGGACCCCGAGGCCGTGCGGCTGTCGGAGATCAAACGCGCCGTTGCCGACGCCGGCTATACCGCCCTGGCCGCTGAAGCCCAGGCGGCGAGCGACGAGCACGCGGCCGCCAAGGAACGCGAGATCCGCTCTCTGTGGCGGCGCTTCGTCGTCGCCGCGGCGGCGACCCTACCGCTCCTCTATGTAGCGATGGGCCACATGCTGGGCTTCCCCCTGCCCGAACTCCTGCACCCCATGCACTACCCGCTCAACTTCGCCCTGGCCCAAATCATCCTAGCCGCGCCCGCCGTGGCCGCCGGCTTCCGCTTCTATACGGTCGGGTTCAAGACCATGATGAAGGCCAACCCGAATATGGACACGCTCATCGCGATCGGCACCTCGGCGGCGCTGGCCTACAGCGTCGCGTCGACCGTGCAGATCGCCTTAGGCGACGCTAGCGGCGCCGAGCACCTGTACTACGAGGTCGCCGGCACCATCCTGACCCTGATCCTCCTCGGGAAATACCTGGAGGCGCGCTCCAAGGGCCGCGCCTCCGAGGCCATCAAGAAGCTCATGGGCCTGGCGCCCAAGACTGCCCTCGTCGTACAAGAGGGCGGCGACCTCGAGCTCCCCGTAGACGAAGTAGCCGTGGGCGACCTTATCCGCGTCCGGCCGGGCGAGCGCGTGCCCGTGGACGGCGTCGTAGTCGAGGGCCGGAGCGCCGTGGACGAGTCGATGCTGACCGGCGAGAGCCTCCCCGTGGAGAAGAACCCCGGCGACAGGCTGGCCGGCGCCACGGTGAACGGCCCGGGCA
>CALKWG010000512.1 GCA_938004315.1 uncultured Spirochaetaceae bacterium | reverse complement strand
GGATATCGGCCCGCTCCGCGCGACGGCGGCCGCCTGCCGGCTCGCGAGGGCGATCTGCGCGCTGCTCGCGGTCGCCGCCGGAACGGCTCTCCTCTCGCCGTTCATCGATACCGGCGGGTCCTCGAAGGCGGCGACGGGTTGGCGCAAGGCTTCGTCGCGCCTCATCCTCTTGGCCCTCGGCCTGCGCTTGAAGGAGCGGGGGACTCGGCCGCGCGATACGGGGCGAGGCCGCCTGGTCGTGGCCAATCACGTCTCCTGGGTGGACGCCCTGGCGCTCGGCGCGGCCTGCGGCGCGGTCTTCGTCGCCTACGAGCGCGCCTGGCCGCTCGTGGGCTGGCTTATGAGGCGCTTCGGCACCGTCGCGATCCCGCGCGGGGCTACCGGGGGGCTCAAGCCCGCCGTTCGGGCCGCCGCCGATCGGCTCGTCGCCGGGGCCGTCGTCGGCGCGTTTCCGGAGGGAACCACGAGCTTCGGCCCGGGCGTCCTAGAGCTCAAGCCGGCGTTCTTCCAGGCGGCCGCGGACGCGGGGGCCACGCTCAGCGTCGCGGCGATTCGCTACCGCACGCGCGCTTCGGAGCCCTCGCCCGAGCGCGTCATCCACTGGGTGGATTGGACGCCCCTGTTCGTCCATGCCTACCGACTGGTCGCGGCGGCCCCCGCCGTGCTGGAGCTACGTTGGCTCGCGACGATCGAAACGCGGGGGCGGGACAGGCGGAGCCTGGCGGCCGAGGCGGAAGGGCTTCTGCAAGGCTATTTGGTCGGCGGAGCCGAAGCGTCCCCGCCGGCCTCTTAGGCGGCCGACGGGGAGGCTAAGCGCCCTAGCTTAGATCAAATTCGGCAGGAACATGATGATCGACGGGATGTAGGTCACGACGATCAGTACGATGAGCAGGGCTAGGATGAAGGGCCAGACTTCCTTGACGAAGTCGCCTATCTTCACGTCGCAGATCGTGCAGGTGGTGAACATCATGGAGCCGAAGGGCGGGGTGATGCCGCCTATCATGATGTTGACGATGATGATGAGGCCGAAGTGCACGAGGTCGATGCCCATGGTCCTCATGACGGGGACGAGGAGCGGGGCCACGATGATGAGGACCGCGCCGCCTTCGAGGAACATGCCCAAGAAGAGCAGGAAAGCGTTGACGACGACGAGCATCATCCAGGGCGAGCCTGAGAAGTTCATGAGCGCGTTCGTCAGGTGGTGCGGGATGCGCTCCCAGCTCATGTACTGGCCGAAGACCGAGGCGGCCACGATGATGAGCATGACCGAGCTCGTGGAATAGACGGTGTTCTTAAGTATGATCGGCAGGTGCTTCCACTTGAGCTCTTTGTAGACGAAGACGCCTACGAGGGTGCAGAAGAGGACGGCGACGGCTCCCGCCTCGGTGGGCGTGAAGACGCCGAAGCGTATGCCTAAGATGATGCCGAAGGGCAGGAGCAGGGCCCATATGGATTCGCGGCCCTGTTTAAGAATGTCCTTAAGCGAGGACATCTTGGCGCGCATGGGCTGGTACTTGCGCCTCCCGAGATCGGAAGAGCACACGTCTGAACTCCAGTCACCGAATACGATCT
>CALKWG010000511.1 GCA_938004315.1 uncultured Spirochaetaceae bacterium | reverse complement strand
AGGAAAGGCGTCTCCTTACGCGTTATGCGCTCCAAGGCGGAGAGTAAGACGCAGTGCTTGAGTACGTCGGCGTGGTTGCCCGCGTGAAAGGCGTGTCGGTAGCTCAGCATGCTTGCGCATCCATCGTCCGCTCAGTATCCGCCCGAACGCGGCTTCGGGGCAAGCCCCGGCCCGGGGCAACGAGGCGCGGCCGTCCGGATGGGGCGGCGTCTGGAAGCGCCGAGCCGCTTTCAGCTATAGTGGGGCTAGGAGAACGCCATGTACGAGAGCCTTAAAGGCGATGAATACCACAGCCCCGATGACGTTAAGCCTTGCCTGCGCGAATACCTCATGCTCAAGAGCCGCTGGAGCCCCTATACGAACTTCTTCGGCGTGATGTTCCGCTCCCGCGCCCTGGCCTTAAAGGGCCTCTATGACGACCCGGCCTGGGCCGCCAGCTCAATCGAGCTCATGCAGCGCCTGGAGCGCTGCGGCGCGCGCTTCCATATCAGCGGCATGGACCAGGTTCGCGCCCTTCAGGGGCCGGCCGTCTTCGTGGCCAACCACATGGGCACCTTGGAGACCACCCTCCTCCCCGGCCTCATCACGCCGATTCGAAGCTGCACCTACGTCGTCAAGGAGAAGCTCCTTTACGGGCCGATCTGGGGGCCGATCATGCGCTCGCGCGACCCCATCGCGGTGACCCGGACCGACCCGCGCAAGGATTTAGAGACGGTGCTGGCTGCAGGGCAGCGGCACTTGGCCAACGGCCGCTCGATCATCATCTTCCCGCAGGGGACGCGAACCGACGTGTTCAAGCGTTCGACTTTCAACAGTCTGGGGGTCAAGCTCGCCGCGCGGGCCGGGGTCCCGGTCGTGCCCGTGGCGCTCAAGACCGACTACTGGGGCAACTCCAAGATCCTGCGCGGCTTCGGCCCGGTGCGCCGTGACCGGCCGGTCATGCTCGAGTTCGGGCCGGCCATGCCGGTGGTCGGCCGCGGCAAGGCTGAGCACGAGGCCTGCCTGGACTTCATAGAGTCCAGGCTACGCGCCTGGGGCGCCCAGGTCGCCGACGAGGGCGAGACGAGCTGAGGATCTACGACTGGCTCTTAGGCGAGCGCGGAACGGGCCGATCGGCCGGCGCCGCCCGAGGCTCGGCGCCCGAAGCCCGGCGATCGCTCGGCGGCCCGATCGCCTTCGTCGGGGCGGGCGGTAAGACGAGCGCGCTCTTTAGGCTAAGCGCCCAGGCTCGCCAGGCAGGCCTCCGCGTCTTGACCTGTACGACCGCCCGCATGATAGACCCGCGCGACGAGGGGCGGGCCCTGGACGCCTGGCTTCAGGACCCTTCATGGTCCGGCCCCGATGGCCTTAGCCGTCCGCCGCTAGCGCCGGCTCCGCGCTCCGAAGGCTTTCTAGCCTTCGCCTGCCCCGGCGTCGAGGGCGGTAAAGCCCTGGGGCTTCAAGCGTCCGTCGTCGACGCAGCGGCCAAGGCTTGGGGCCTAGTTCTATGCGAGGCCGACGGCGCCCGTCGCCTACCCCTCAAGGCGCCCGCCGGGCATGAACCGCTCGTCCCGCCCTCGAGTTCGCTCGTCGTCGCCCTCATGGGCTTGGACGCGATAGGGCGGCCCTTAGACGAGGCCTATGTGTGCCGGGCGGAGCTCGTCGCCCGAATTTGCGGCGGACCCCTCGGCCGAGCTATAGACGCGGAGGATTTACTCAGGCTCGCCATCCATCCCGACGGCGCCTTCAAGGGCTGCCCGCGGAACGCGCGGCGTTTCCTCATCCTCAACAAGGCCGAACTCGTAGACCCGAATATGGCTCGGGCCCTGGCAGCGTCGATTCGGCGGGCGTATCCCGGCCTACGCGTGTGCTTGGCGAACGCGGCTACGGGCGATGAAATCGATGCGCGCGAGGCATGATGACGCGCGCGATAGGCTAAGGTCGCCGCTACCCAATACGCGGCCGTCCGGATATACTAACTCGGTGAGTATGAAAGGATAGCCTGCTTATGAACCTTTTTGAAAAAGCCGCCGAGCTCAGCGCGTCTAATACGCCCTTTGCGATAGCCACCATCGTTTCGTCCTCGGGGTCGACGCCCCGGGGCAAGGCGAAAATGATCGTCCTGGCCGACGGGACGAGTTACGGTACTGTCGGGGGCGGCATCGTCGAGGCGCGGGTGATAGAGGAGGCTAAGAAGGCCATCGACTTCGACCGGCCCGTCATGCTCGACTACAACCTTGATCACAGCCCCGGCGAGCGCAGCCTGGACATGGAATGCGGCGGCAGCATGAGCGTCTACGTCGAGGTCTTCGGCGCCAAGCCTCGGCTCCTCATAGCCGGAGGCGGCCACGTAGGCCTGGCCATCGCGCGCCTAGCCGCCGGCTTAGGCTATAGGATAGCCGTCGTCGACGACCGGCCCGACTTCGTAACGAGCGAGCGCTTCCCCATGGCGCAGGAGCTCTATGTGATGCCGGATATGGAACGGGCTTTAGCCGCCGCCCCGAGCGACCGGCGGACCTGCGCGATCATAGCGACGCACGCCTCGGACGAGCGCGCGCTCCGCGCCTTCGTCGGGCGCGACCTGGCCTACCTCGGCTTCTTAGGCTCCAGGCGCAAGGTTAGGGTGCTCCTGGACAAGGCGCGCGACGACGGCGTCCCCGAGGAGCTCTTAGCGCGCGTGCGAGCGCCGATAGGCTTGGATCTCGGCGCCGAAACCCCCGAGGAGATAGCCGTATCGGTGATGGCCGAGATCATGGCGGCCTTGGCCGGTCGGGACGCCGCGCCGCTATCAGGGCGGGAGGGCGACCTGGTCGTCATCCGCGGCGCCGGCGACTTGGCCACCGGCTGCGCGCTGCGCTTCAAGGCGGCCGGGTTTCGGCCGATCATGCTCGAGATCGAGCGGCCGACCGCCATACGACGTTCCGTCGCCTTCTCCGAGGCGGTGTATGACGGGGAAGCCCGCGTAGAAGGCGTCATTGCCCGGCGCGCCGGAGGCCTCCGCGAGGCGCTGCGGCTCCTGAACGACGGCGTCGTGCCGGTGCTCGTCGATCCGGACTGCTCGATCGTGCCGGCGCTTCGGCCCTACGCCCTAGTCGACGCGACCCTGGCCAAGCGTAATACCGGCGTAAGGCGCGGCATGGCCCCCGCGGTCATCGGCCTGGGGCCCGGCTTCGAGGCCGGCGGCGACGTGGACGCCGTCGTGGAGACCCAGCGCGGCCACGACTTAGGCCGCGTGATCCTGTCCGGATCGGCCGCCCCCGATAGCGGCGTACCCGGCGAGATCGCTGGGAAGTCGGCCGAGCGCCTGATCAGATCCCCGGCGGGCGGCGAGCTTAAGGCCCTGGCCGAAATCGGCTCTCTGGTGAGCGCCGGCCAAGCCGTCGCCGTAGTCGCCTCGCGAGCCGGCGAGTTCCGGGTCGCCTCGCCCTTGAACGGCGTGCTCCGCGGGCTCATACGCCCGGGATCCGCGGTGCACGAGGGCATGAAGATCGGCGACGTCGATCCGCGCGGCGAGCGGGCGCATTGCTTCAGCGTTTCGGACAAGGCGCGGGCGGTCGCGGGAGGCGCGCTCGAGGCGCTGCTCCGCCTCAAGGGCCGCGTTAAGCGCTGAGCCCGGTTTGCATTCGTCGCGGCGCTGCATTACGATAGTAATTCGGCTAGACTAATGTCCGTCGGAACGGAGCGATATAAAAGTTATGCAACGCCTGATAGAGAAGCCGTCCCAGCTCCTCATACCCCTCATAGCGGCCGCGGCCCTGCTCGCGGCCCTGGGCACCGGTTTCGCCGCGATCGCCCTGAACCGCACCGCCGAGAGCACAGGCGCCTTGAACGCCGCCGGCGCGGTCCTCGCTACGACCCAGCGGGCCTTAGCCTACGAGCTATCCGGGAATAACGGCGATGCGCTCCTGGCCGAGGCCGAAGTGTCGCTCTTCGCCATGGCCGAATACGGTTTCCTCGCGTCGAGGAGCGAGTACGCGGAGCTTCGCTCCGCTTTCGAGGCGCTGTTCGAGAGCGTGCGCTCGGGCGGCGAGGCTGCCAGGGCGGCGCGGGCTACCGATCCGCGGGCCGGAAGGGGCGTCCTGGCTTTGGGCGATATGGTCTGGCTCCGTTCGGGCGAACTCCAAGCCGTCGCGGGGGCCAGGCTGGACGCCCAGAAATGGCTCTACATTTGGAGCCTCGCCGCCATGCTGACCGGCGTCGTGCTCACCCTGCTATCCTTCGGCATATCCAAATTCATCGTAGCGGACAAAGTCGAGGTCGAGGCCGCCTACGATCCTATGACCGGTGCCCTGAGGCGCGACCGTTTTATAGAGCGCTTATCGGGCTACATCGCGACTAAGCCCAAGGACCACGCTGTCGGCGTGGTGATGATAGACATCGACCGCTTCAAGGGCATCAACGACAGCTTTGGCCATGACGCCGGCGATAAGGTCCTCGCGGCTGTCTCGGGCGCCGTGCGCTCGCTCGTGCGCGAGGGCGACGCCTTCGGTCGTTTAGGCGGCGAGGAATTCGCCGTGGTCCTGCGCAGTAAAGATCCTCGCGCCGCCAGGCTCTTCGCCGAGCGCGCCCGCGCCGCGGTCGAGTCCCTGCGCCTAGAGCGCCTACCGCACGTCACCATCAGCCTCGGCGCCGTCGTGCTCAGGGCCGGAGAGAAGTGCCACGACGCCCTGAAGCGAGCCGACTCCTACCTCTACGCCGCGAAAGCCGCCGGGCGAAACCGCGTCCGGGGCGATTGACCGGACGCCGACGAAGGGCCGCTTGCCCGCGCGCGCTATAGGCGGCTATAATCGCCGCCTAGACCCTACCGAGGAGCCAGCATGAACCCCGCTTTGGAGACCCTAAAGGAACGCGGATTCCTACAGCAGTGCACCGATATCGACGCCCTCTCGGGCCTTATGGACCAGGGCCCCGTGACTTTTTACGTAGGCTGCGACCCGACCTTCCATAGCTTGCATATCGGCCACATGGTCCCCTTCTTCGCCTTTAGGCACCTCATGTCCTACGGCCATCGCGGCATCGCCCTCATAGGAGGCGGCACCGCCCGCATCGGCGACCCCTCGGGCAAGACCGAGATGCGCAAGATGCTTTCGTACGAGGACCTGGACCGCAACGCCGACAGTATTAGCGCCCAGCTGGACCGCTTCCTGGGCTTCAACGATAAGACCGCCCTCAGCGACAATAATAAGAACTGGCTCGCTAACCTCAACTACATAGACTTCCTGCGCGATATCGGCCGGCATTTCTCGGTAAACCGCATGCTCAGCTTCGAGGCCTACCGCATGCGCATGGAGACCGGCCTCTCGTTTATCGAGTTCAACTACCAGCTTCTGCAGAGCTTCGACTTCCTCGAACTGTTCCGCCGCCACGGCTGCCGGCTGCAGATCGGCGGGGACGATCAGTGGGGCAATATCGTCGCCGGCATGGAGCTCATCCGCCGCGTCGAGGGCGCCGAAGCCTTCGGCCTGACCTTCCCCCTCGTGACCACGAGCGACGGTAAGAAGATGGGCAAGACCGAGAAGGGCGCGCTCTTCCTCGACCCGTCCATCACGAGCCCCTACGA
>CALKWG010000510.1 GCA_938004315.1 uncultured Spirochaetaceae bacterium | reverse complement strand
CGCCGTCGTACGGGACCTGGCCGCCCGCTTGAAGGGCGAGCGAGGGGCCATAGCCTTCGCCGACTCGAGGCGCCGGGCGGAGCGCATCGCGGCACTCTTGAACGAGCTCGCCGGGGAAGGCACCGCCTGGGCCCATCACGGCTCGCTCGCCAAGGACATGAGGAGGGCGGTCGAGCGCCGCCTGAAGGAGGGGAGCCTCCCCTGCGTCGTGGCGACGAGCTCCCTGGAGCTGGGCATAGACGTCGGTACGGTCAGCCTCGTCGCCTTAGCCGGCGCGCCGGCCAGGGCCGACCAAGCCCTGCAGCGCCTGGGGAGGGCCGGCCACGCGGTCGGCGCGGCGAGCCGCGGCGTGCTCTACCCGTTCCACGGCTCAGACCTGCTCGCCTCGGCCGCCGTCGCCCTGGCCGTACGCGATCGGGCCGTCGATTACGCGCCGAGCCCCGCGGCCCCGCTCGACGTAGCCGCTCAGGCCATCCTATCCATGGTCCTTTTCGACGCGAGGCTCCCCGACGAACTCTTCGACGAGCTTCGTTCGTGCTCGAGCTATAGGAACTTAGCGCGCGAGGATTTCGACGCCGTGCTGGCCATGTTGGCCGGCCGCGCCTCGCGCCGGGCCGGTTCGCGCGCGAGAGGCGCTGAGCTTTCGCAGGCCGATACCTCTGGCTCGACGGCCGGAGACGCGTCGCCCTCGCCCGACGGGGCTATGCCAGGCGACGGTATGACCGAGGCCGACGCGGCCGGTCCGGTCCCGAGCGTCCGCGTCAAGGAGCTCAAGGCGCGCATCCGCATCGACGAGACGAATGGAACGATGAGCGCCGCCCCGGGCGCCGCTATGCTCCTCTACGGCTCGGGCGGCGCCATACCCGACCGCGGCTATTACGCCATGCGCCTGGCCGGCTCGGGCGCCAAGATAGGCGAGCTGGACGAGGAGTTCGTCTTCGAGCGGCGGGTGGGCAACAGCTTCAGCATGGGAGCCCAGGCCTGGCGCATCACGGCCATCAGCGACGAGGCGGTGGAGGTGGCGCCGCTCGAGCGCGCCGCCGACTTCATGCCTTTCTGGAAGGCCGAGCGCGCGGCTCGAGGCGCCGGCGTCGCCCTTCGCATGCTGGAGCTCTGCGCCGACTTCGAGGCCGACCCGGAAGCCTTCGCCGCGCGCCTCCGCTCCGAGGCGGGCTTCGACCTCGCCGCGGCCGAGGAGCTGTTCCGCTTCCTGTCCTCGCAGCGGCGGGCTCAGGCCGGCGCGGGCCTCCCGACGCCGGAGCGCGCCGTCGTCGAGCTCTATCGGGATCCGGAGCGTCGGCAGGACGCGGTCGTCGCCTTCGTCCATACCCTGCGCGGGCAGGCGGTGAACGAGCCCCTCTCCATCGCCCTGGCGGCGGAACTAGGCGATAGGCTAGGCTTGGGCGTGGAGCGCCTGGCCAACGACGACTCGATCTATCTTCTTTTACCGGTGAGGGACTGCGACGAGGCGCGTAGCCTTACGCTCAGCGCGCTGCGCCGGGGTCTTTCGGGCGATCGGCTGGCCAAGCGCCTGCGCGAAGGGCTGGAAGCCGGCGCCGCCTTCGGCGCGGCCTTCCGCGAATGCGCCGGCCGCGCTCTCCTCTTACCGCGCGCCGGCTTCGGCAAGCGTAGCCCCTTGTGGATCACGCGGCTACGCGCCAAGCGGCTCTACGAGCGGGTTAAGGACTACGCCGAGTTCCCCATCGTCAAGGAAAGCTGGAAGAGCCTCTTTACCGAGCGCTACGACCTGGCGCGGCTGGGCGAGTTCGTCGCCGGCATGGCCGAAGGCCGGATCGAGATCGGCGCCTTCGAAAGCGCGGCGCCGAGCCCCCTCGCCAGGGGAAGCGGCTGGGCGGAGACGAACCGCTTCCTCTACGAGGGCGACGAGCTGCGCGGCGGCGGATCGGCTTTCGCCCGGAGCTCAGGCGATCAGGCACTGGCCGAGGCGCTCGGGGACGCCAGGCTCAGGCCCGCCGTTCCATCGGCGTTCTACCAGGGCTTCGCCAAGCGGCTCAGGCGGGAAGAGCCCGGTTGGGCGCCCGGCGACCTCGACGCGCTCCTCGACTGGGTCGACGAGCGGGTCGCCATCCCGCGCGACGAGTGGGAAAACCTGCTCGCCTGCGCCGATCCGAACCTGGCCGCCCTGGCGGCGGCCGAGCTGGACGGGAGCTCGGCTTCGGCTAGGCTCGTCGCCGTCAGGCTCGGCGAGGCCGGGCGGGAGCTGATATGCCGACCGAGCCGCGCGAAGGAGCTCAGGGAGGCACCGTACGACCTGATCGGCGACTGGCTAGCCGGCGCCGGTATAGCGATACTGTCACGTATCGGCGAGGACTTCGGCCTTTCAAGCGAGGAGCTCGAGGGGCTCGTTGAGGAGCTCGTCGCCTCCGGCCGGGCCGTGTCGGACGAGGATGGCTTCGGTCTCTATCCCGGCGAGCGCTCGATCTGCGACGCGGCGGTCTACGAGCATCTCCTGCGCTCCCTCAGGGCTTCGCGGCGGCCGGCGCTGAAGCCGCGGCCCGCCGGGAGCTTCGCTCCCTTCGCGGCGGCGCTGCACGGGATGGGGCTCGTAGGCGGGGCCGCCGTGGGCGACCCGAACCCCGCGCCGGCGAGCGCCGCGTCGGCGATGCCCCTCGGGGGCGAAACGACCTTGGCCTCGGCCCTCGATCGGCTCTCGGGCTTAGGCTTCCCGCCCGAAACCCTTGAACGTGAAATTTTGCCGGCCCGGATACGAGGCTACGCGCCGGCCGCTCTGGACGGCTTCGTCGCGTCGGGCGAGTACCTGTGGTTCATGCGCGGCAACGCGGTAGCCATCTGCCCGGCCTCTGATTGGCAATATTTCTATAACGGAAAAGTATCGAAGCTCCTTGGCATGGACGACTCGCCGGCCGATTTCTGGGACCTTAAAGATAGGCTTCTCGCCGAGCGATCGCGCGGCGGCATCGCGCCCGCCGACGGCGCGGCGCCTACCGACGGTGCCGCGTCCATCGAAGGCCTCGTACGGGCCCTGTGGCGAGAGGCCGAGGCCGGCCTCGTGAGCGCCGACCTTTTCGAGCCGCTCAGGCGCCGGGCTTCCGGCTCGTCCGGGGGCGCGGCGGGAACGCCCACGGCCGCCCGGAACGGCCGCGCCGCGCGCATCCCCGCGGCCATCCGCAGTCGATG
Source organism: uncultured Spirochaetaceae bacterium (assembly GCA_938004315.1). GTDB lineage: Bacteria > Spirochaetota > Spirochaetia > Treponematales > UBA12059 > DAIPLR01. The sequence continues at coordinate 2,796 of CALKWG010000510.1, read as the reverse complement.
GAAGGCCGGCGCCCCCGTGGCCGGTCGCTGGTTCTCCTTGGCGCTATCGCCTGTGGGCGGCGACGAGCTCGATGAGCTGGACGCCGCCTGCGAACGCGCCAGGATGGCGGCCAAGCGCTACGGCGTCTTGGCGCGGGCTCTGCTCCAGCGCGAGGCGCCCGAGCTGCGTTGGGCGGCCCTCTTCCCGGCGTTGCGGCGGATGGAGCTCTCAGGCGAGCTGATAGCCGGTCGCTTCTTCGAAGAGCTCGAGGGGCCCCAGTTCATCTCCGCCGAGGCCTTCGAGCTCTTCAAGGCGGGGGCCGAGGCCCACGCCCCGTGGTGGGTCGGCGCCTTGGACCCGGCGAGCCCGGCGGGACTGGAGATCGTCGATCGGGATTTGGCCTACGGCCCCCTGCCGGCTCGGGTGAGGGGCGCCCTCTTGGGGTTCGCCGGGTCGCGCCTGGCCTGGGTCGCCGGGCCGTCGGCGAAGGAGCTCTGGATAGGCCTTGCGCCGGACGACGCGGCGCTTCCTGAACTCCTGGCCCCCTTGTCGGAGGCCAAGCGGCGCGCCTTGACGACGCCGAGCTACGGCGAAGCGCGCTTAAAGGTGGAGTCGATTAACGGCGAACCGGCCGCCCTCTCGCCCTACGCCGAGGCCCTTAAGGCTCTGGGTTTCGAATCGGATCGCGGCCGGCTACGGCTCTGGTAGGAGGCTTGGTAGGCGCTTACGGCGCTTTTTTCAGATGCTTGTCTAGGAAGGCGATTATCTTGGCGACGTTTTCGGCCGCTTCGAATTGGGCGCCGCCGTGTCCGGCCCCTTCGAGCCGCTCGAAGACGACTTTGTCCGACCCGATCGCCGCGACCAGGGCTTTCGCCAGATCCATCGATTGGGTAATCGGTATATTCCTATCGGCGCTGCCGTGCTGTATGTAGAACGGCGGGTCATCGGCGCTGATATAGCTTCGCGGGCTGGCGGCTTCGACCAGGGGCTGCGCCGCCGCGGTGCCCACGGTCTTGCCCAAGTACTTCGACTCGGCCGAGCCGGCGGCGTTCGTCGGTCCCATGACCCCGCTCGTGCCGAGCGCGGCGAATTCGGCGTCCATGGTTGAGAAGTAGACGGGGCCGAACCAATCGACCACGGCCTGGACGCGATCGGAGACCGACGCGTTGCCGAGCGAGGGGTCGGAAAGGGCGCTTACGCCGCCTGAAGCTCCCGCCAAGGCCGCGAGGCTCCCGCCGGCCGATGCGCCCCAGGCGGCGAAGCGCTCGGGGTCGAGTTTATACGCGGCGGCGTTGGCCCTGAGGTAGCGGATCGCCGCCTTCACGTCGTGAATCTGGGCGGGCCAGGTCGCTTCGCCGCTCAGGCGATAGTTGATCGAGGCGACGGCGTAGCCTTTCTTCAAGGCTTCGAGCATGGGGCCGATCTGGCTAGACTTCGATCCGGCCGCGAAGCCGCCGCCATGGTTCTCTATGATAAGGGGGAAGGGGCCGGTTCCCTCGTTCGGTAGATAGAGGTCTAGTTTCTGCGCCGCCGACTTAGATGCATACGCTAGGTCGACGTACTTCGTCACGACCCAGCTTAGGTCGACGGCGGCCATGCCGCCGGGTACGAGGCGACCCGACTGCGCGACGGCCGGGCTAACGGCGCCTCCGATGATCAGGGCTAAGGCCGCGACGGCGGCTTTGGAACATTTCCCCATAGTGACTCCTTCATCCGTGATATGACACGTGTCACATTACTGTATTCCCGGTACGCCACAAGGGTCAATATGCGCGTTCACCACCGGCAAGCGCAAGCCGAGCGGATCCCAGCATCTGGTAGTGTCTGCTATGTTGACAAAAAATATAATCTATAATAGCTTACCATGGCTGTAATCATAGGCGGCTTAGGTCGGTCGCCGTTGATAAGGAACGACCTACCGTTCAAGGGCGTCGCTAACGACGTCAGTTCGCCATGGAGCACTAAGGAGCGATAGATGACCAAGAACGGGACGCCGCGCGGGCGTATCGTGCGCCGCCTGGGCGTCAATATTTTCGGCAATCCTAAGTACGATAGGCTGTTGGACAGGAAGCCGGCCCTGCCGGGCAAGGCCCCGAAGTCGCGCCTATCCAAGCGGAGCGAATACGCCCTGCAGTTGGCCGAGAAGCAGAAGTACCGCGACGCCTACGGCTTAGGAGAGCGTCAGTTCAGGAAAGCGGTCATCGCCGCCGGCCGTAGCCGCGGCTCTACTGGCCAGGCCCTGGTCGCCATGCTTGAGGCTCGCTTGGACAACGTCGTCTACCGCTTGGGCTGGGCGCCGTCGCGCCCGGCGGCCAGGCAGCTCGTAAACCACGGGCAGGTCATGGTGAACGGCCGGCGCCTGGACATACCCTCGGCCCGGCTCTCTGAAGGCGACGCCCTAACGCTCGCCGCGCCGAAGCCGCTCGTAGAGCGCGCTGCCGCCTTCGCCACCCGCTTAGGTCCGCTTCCATCGTGGCTGGCTCGTGAAGAAGGCGAACGCCTCGGCGCTAAGCTCGTCGCGTCGCCGCAGGCCGCCGAGGCCTCGGTCCGCGGAGACCCCCGCCGCGTCGTCGAGTTCTATGCCCGTTGACGCGGCTCGGCATCCGGGCGTGATCGGCCGACGCGTCGCGGCGGCCGGCGACTCGCGGCGGCGCCTCTATGCCGATTCGCCCGCCGATTCGGCGGCCGACAGTCACGTCGGCGGCCCGCGCCGCCGCCGGGCTTCGTCCCCGGCACTCCCGGAATAGAAAACGCCCCGCGGGCAAGCATGCCGCGCGGGGCGTTCGCCGTATCGGAAGGCTGCGAGGCCTTCCCCG
>CALKWG010000509.1 GCA_938004315.1 uncultured Spirochaetaceae bacterium | reverse complement strand
GCCCTCGGGCGCCTGGAAGCGGGTTAAGCCGGCCGAGGGCGAGGAGCCGTTCTCGACGCAGGCTTACTTCGCCGCCCAGACCGCCGAGCGCTCGCGCCTGCAGGGGCAGATGGGTCGCTTAAGCGAGCTGTCGGTCCGGCGGCGGCCGCCGTCGTAACCGGCCGCCGAATCCGCCCCGCCGCCTAGGCCCGTCCGTACTGCGCGGCCAAGGCGCGGAACTCGGCGGCGAGGCCGGCGTCGAGCTGCCCATCGAGGAGGCGCCAGTCCCAGTTGCCGCCGAGGGTGCTCGGGACGTTCATCCGCGCCTCCTTACCGAGCCCCAGGAGATCCTGGGCCGGGAAGACGGCCATGGCGGCCACGCTCTTGGTAGCCTCCCGTATCAGCGCGCGCACCCGGTCCGGCGGCGCGTAGCCCAGGTAGCCGTCGATATAGCCCAGCTCCGCCGGGCTGGCGCTCGATAGCCAGCCGGCCATGGTGTCGTTATCGTGGGTGCCCGTGTAGACCACGGCGTTCGCGACGTAGTTGTGCGGCAGGAACGAGTTCGACGCGTCCAAGCCCTTGCCCGACTCCTTAGCGTCGAAGGCGAACTGCAGGATGCGCATCCCCGGCAGGCCGAAGTCGTCGCGCAGCGCCCGCACTTCGTCCGTTATGAAGCCCAGGTCCTCGGCGATGATGGGCACGTCCCCTCCCAGGCGCTCGCGGAGCGCGGCTAGGAGCTCGCGGCCCGGCGCCTTCTTCCAGGAACCGTTCCTGGCCGTGGTCTCCCCGGCCGGAACCGCCCAATACGCGTCCAGGCCGCGGAAATGGTCGATGCGCACGACGTCGTACAGCCGGAGCGCGGCTTCGATACGCGATAGCCACCAGGCGAAGCCCTCCTTGCGGTGGGCTTCCCAGGCGTAGAGCGGGTTGCCCCAAAGCTGGCCGTCGGCGGAGAAATAGTCGGGCGGGACGCCCGCCACTTCCCTGGGGTGCCCGGCCACGTCCAGCTCGAAGAGCGTCGGGTTGGACCAGGCGTCGGCGGAGTCCATGGCGACGAAGATCGGCAGGTCGCCTATGATCCGCACGCCCTTGGCCTTCGCCCGCTCGCGGAGCGCGCCCCATTGGCCGTAGAAGAGGTACTGAATCGCCTTGCGGAGCTCGAGCTCCTCGGCGCGCTCCGCCCTGCGCCGTTCGAGCGTCGCCGGGTCGCGCTGGGCGAAGCTGGCCGGCCAATAGCGATTCCAGGACGAATCGCGAACGCCCTCGGCGGCGGCCTTGGCGTCGAACTCCTCTTTTATATCGATGAAGAGCGCGTAATCGTCTAGCCAGAATGCATTCTCACGCTTGAAGGCCGTAAAGGCGGCTTGGGCGGCCGTGTCTCCCGAGCGCAAGAAGCGGGCGGCGGCTTGCCTGGCGGCCAGCTTCTTACGCGGGATGATCGCGCCGTAGTCGACGGTATCGTTCGCCGGCATCTTGAGAGCGTAACGCTCATCGCCGGATAAGAGGCCGGCCGCGAAGAGCGCGTCGGGGGAGAGTAGAAGCTCGTTGCCGGCGAAGCTCGAGAACGGGGCGTACGGGGAGTCGCCGTAGCCGGTCGGTCCCAGGGGCAGGACCTGCCACAGGCTCTGGCCGGCTTCGGCCAGCCAGTCGATGAATTTGGCGGCCTCGGCGCCTAAATCTCCTATCCCGTAAGGCCCGGGGAGCGAACTCGGATGTAGAAGTACGCCGCTTGAACGACGACTATGCATGGTAACCCCCTATCTTATAGCGGCACTATAAGCCGCGCGCCTAAAAATGCCAATAAGCTTACTATAAAACCGGTTTAGTATCGTGTCAAATCTCAGTTCAGCGAAATGCCGTCAATCCTAACATAAAGTTCACAAAAAACTTGTGGCCCGCTGATCTTGGTGGTAGTATAAACGCCCCTATAGCATTATGAGCTTAGGACGCTTTTTAAGGAGGCTGTATGAAACGTTTCGGTCTATTGCTCGCGCTCGCCGCGGCCCTGTTCGCCGCCGGCTGCGTCGGCGCCCCGGCCGTGGCTCCGCTGCCCGGCGAGGTCAGCTTAACCATCCTGCACACCAATGATATCCACTCGCGAGCGGCCGCGAGCGGCGCCCAGCTGGGGTACGCCCGTATCGGCGCCATCGTCAACAAGGTTAAGGCCGAGGCTTGGAACACCTTCGTCATCGACGCGGGCGATACCCTGCACGGACTTCCCATCGCCAATCTTGAGAAGGGCGCCAGCATTACCCGCCTCATGAACGCGGTCGGCTATAACTACATGACCGTAGGCAACCACGACTTCAACTACGGCCAGGAGCGGCTCCTCGAGCTTGAGAAGCAGCTGAACTTCCCGATCCTCGCGGCCAACGTCTATAAGAACGGCAAGCGCGTCTTCAAGGCCTACGAGATCCGCGACGTCCAGGGCGTCCGCGTGGCCTTCTTCGGCCTGGCCTCCCCCGAGACCAGCTATAAGACCGACCCCAAGGGCATCGAAGGCATTACCTTCACCGATCCCATCGCCGAGTCTAAGAAGGTCCTCGCTGAGATCGCCGGCAAGGCCGACCTCGTCGTCTGTATCTCCCATATCGGTACCGATAAGTCGAGCAATCCGACCAGCATCCAGCTCGCCGCCGCCGTGCCCGGCATCCATGTGATCCTGGACGGCCATAGCCATACCAAGCTCGAGGCTATCCAGGCCGAGAATACGACCGCCACCCTGATCACCAGCACCGGCGAGTACGGCACCGCCGTCGGCCGCGTCGATATCGTCATCGCCGCCGACCGCAGCGTCGCCTCCATGAAGGCCGCCCTCATCACCGCCGAGACCTACGCCGGCCTGCAGCCCGATCCCAAGGTCAAGGCTATCTACGACGAGATAGTCGCCGGCCAGGCGGGCATCCTCGACGAGAAGGTCGGCGAGACCGCCGTCCAGCTCGTGGGCGTCCGCGACGTCGTCCGCACCTCGCAGAGCAATCTGGGCAAGCTCATCGCCGCCTCCATGCTGGACATCACCGGCGCCGACCTGGCCCTGATGAACGGCGGCGGCATCCGCGACTCCATCCCGCCCGGACCCATCACCAAGCGCCACATCTTCACCGTGCTGCCCTTCGGCAACTACGCCCAGACCATCGAGGTCACCGGCGCCGATATCAAGGCCGCCCTCGAGAACGGCGTAGGCAAGCTGCCCGCCGCCGACGGCCGCTTCCCGCACGTGGCCGGCGCCACCTTCGATATCGACGTATCGCAGCCGGCCGGTAGCCGCGTCTCCAACGTGAAGATCAAGGGCGTCGCGCTCGACCTGGCCAAGACTTACGTCCTGGCCGCGCCGAACTTCACCATCAATGGCGGCGACGAGTACACTATGTTCAAGGGCAAGAAGCTCCTCAACGAGTTCCCCTCGGACGCCGAGGTACTCCTCCGCTACATCCAGAAGCTCGGCGTCATCACCGCCGACAAGCTCTAAGCTAGGCTAGGCCGGCGACCATCCGTCCGCCGGCGAGCTAGCATTAGAAAGGCCGCCCGGCTTGGGCGGCCTTCCTTTTCGTTAGGCGTTTGGCTCCTAGCGCGACGCGAGCGCTTTGAGAGCGAGCCGGCCGGCGGCGGCTTCGGCCTCGGGGACCCTAGCGGAGTAGCGCGGCCGCCCCGCAGATGACGATCAGTTCGCCGATTTCCACCGCGGCGCCCAGGGCGTCGCCTGAGTAACCGCCTAAGCTTCGTTCATACCAGCGGCCGAGCGCCAGGCCGGCCGCGATGCCCGCGGCGGCGCCGGCGAGCACGGCCGCCCCGGCGGCCGCCGGGCCGCCGATCATCCCGAACAAGAGGGCGCCTGGCGCGGCGGCGAACGCATAGCCGAAGGCCGCCCGCGACGGTTTAGCGCCGCCCAGGGCCGCGCCGAGCCCTCCTTGACCCGCGGGCCTAGCTGAACAGGCTATGACGACCGCGCCGAAGCGCCCGGCGACCGGCGCTAGGGCGAGCGCGGCCCAAGGCGCGACGCCGCCTGCGGACAGGAGCGAGGATAGAGCGCCGAGCCTGGCCGCCATAGCCATGACGCCCGCGAAGAGCCCGAACGACCCTATCCTAGGATCTTTGAGCGCCGCTCGCCGCTTCTCCTCGTCGCCGAAAGCGCCCATCGCGTCCGCGGTATCGCAGAGCCCGTCGAAATGGAAGAGGTTAAAGGCCAGGTATTGGGCGGCCGTCGCGGCGATAGCGGCCAGGACGCCTGGGCCGAAGGCGAGGAGACCGAGCCCCGCCCCGGCCGCGGCCGCGGCAGCGGCGCCCAGGCCCACCGTCGGGATCATCCAGTCCGCCTCGGCGTAATCCGGCTCGGAGCGTAGCGCTACGGGGATCCGGGTCATGAGCGACCAGACGCTGGCCGCCTTATGGAAGGCGTTAGGCATGGGCGAACTCCTCGGCGGTATCGGCTAGGCGGCTCAGGATACGGCGGGCCTCGTCGGCTTCCTCCCACGAGAACAGCTCGATCTCGACGACGCCGTCGAAGCCTCTCAGGAAGGGCGCGACGTCTCGGAGCCAGGCTTCGTCGCCGCGCAGGCGGCCGTGATCCTTGCCGCCCGCGTGGCCATGGATATTGATCTCTCGCGTCCGCGAGCCGTATTCGACCAGCCATGAGGCGGGGTCGCGGCCCTCGAGCACCAGGTGCCCGAGGTCGGCGCAGACCGGAGGCGGGCCGAAGGCCGAATCGGCCAGCCTGCGATCCGCGGCTTCGAAGGATGCGAGCCGGGTATTCTCTAGTAAGAAGCGTTCGGCGCCGTAGCGCCCGCGCCACGCGTCCATGAGCCGGCTGAAATCGTCAAGCCCGTCGGCTTCGCGCGGCGGATGGACGACGTAGCTGTCGCAGAAGCCGTCGATAGCCTCCAAGAGCTCCTCGTGGGCGGCCTCGATGCGGTCGGGCAGGTGGGCGGTGTACGCGAAGCGGGCGGACAGCTCCCCCATGGCCGGCAGCTCGTCGCGTAGGATGGCCCGCGTATCGTCGTCGTACATGAAGAAGAGGAGCTCGACGCGCCGTTGGTCGGTATTCGCCAAGAGCCAGCGCAGGTTATGCTCGTAGCCGCCGGGTACGACGTAGGAGGGCACGGATATCTTCACGGCGCCCTCATTTAACGCGTACGGGGATGCCGGCGACCAGGAGCTCGACTCGATCGCAAGCCGCCGCCAGGCGCGCGTTTATCCGGCCGAGCGCCACGCCGTAGCGCCGGCTCAGGGGATCGGCGGGGATGACGCCCATCCCGATCTCGTTGGTGACGATCACGATCTCGTCGGGCATGGCGGCGACGAAGGCGCTTAAGAGCGCGTCCGCCTCGGACTCGCGGTCTTGATAGAAGAGATTATTAAGCCACATCGGGATGCAGTCGACGATGACGCGCGGCCGGAGGGCGGCGGCCAGCTCGACGGGCTCCTCGATCGTCGTGAACGCGCCGGCGCGCTCCTCGCGGTGACGGCGGATACGATCGGCCATCTCCTCGTCGAAGGCGGTGGCCGTGGCTAAGAAGAAGCGCTCGCCGGGGCTGAACTCCCGGGCGAGCTCGAGGGCGCGCGATGATTTGCCTGACTTCACGCCGCCGGTCAGCATGGTTCTCATGCCCCGACGATAGCCCAGGGGCCGGCCCCGGTCAAGGATAAAGCCGGGCCGCCCCCAGCGGGGCGGCCCGGAGATCAGCGCAGACGGATAGGCGCGGAGGCGGGGCCGACCGGCGCCCGCCCGACGGCTATTTCTTGGTTTTCTTCGGCGCGACGGGCGCTTTGGCCTTAGCCTTGGGCTTGGCTTCCGCGGGCTGCTTGGCTTTCGGAGCCGCCGCGGCCGGCGCTTTCGCCGTCTTAGCGACGGCTTTAGGCGCGGCTTTCGCCTTGGCTTCGGGTTTCGCGGCTTTTACCGCGGGCTTGGCTTCTGGCTTCGCGGCCTTGGTCGCTGGCTTGGCTTTAGCGTCGGGGGCTTTCGTCGCCTTGCCGGTGGCCTTAGGCTTGGGGCCGGTCTTGGCGCGCGGCGCCTCGGGCGCGGCGGCCGAGACGGCGAAGGATCGAGGCTCCTTCGGCGCCTTCGATACGCGGCCGGCGGCGGTCGCTATCACGGCGCGAAGGTCGCCCCAGAGCTTCCTGCAGGCTTTGAGCGGATCGGTCGCCTTGGGATCGGCTACCCAGGCCTGCAGGATGAGCAGGGCGGAGCCGACCAGGCCGAAGGCCGCCGCCTCGGGCTCCACGGAAGCCAGGAGCTGGCCCTTCGCCTTCGCCTCCTTGATGCACTCCATGACCGCGGCCTTGTCGCGCTCCTTGAGCTCCTTAAGGCGGGCCTTGAGCTTCGGATACTGGCTGAAGATCGGATCGGGATGCACGATTAGGTAGCAGAAATCCTCGTTGGCCTTGAGGCCGGCGACGACGTCCATGTACGCCGCCTCGAGACGATCCAAGCCGTAGAGGCCGTCCTGTTTATAGTAGCCTTGGAACTCTTCGAAGAAGAGCTCGACCACCTTGAACAGGGATTCGAAGAGCCCGTCGACGCCGTCGAAGTGGCGGAAAATGGCGGGCTCGGTGACGCCGGCCTTGGCCGCGATGTTCTTAAGCGTCGCGGCGCGGGGGCCTCCCTCCCGCATAACCTGCGAGGAGGCGCGTAAGAGCTACGACTTAGCCTTGGTGAAGGGCCATCGCTCGCCGAAAATCGTTTCTTCTCTATTCATGGTTACAATGATAAATCTTTTATAAGCGCTTGCCAACTTATAAAAGCTTTTATTACGGAGAATTTACCATTGCAGTAATAAATAACTGTAAAAAGTTTTAAATAATGAAATAAAAAACAATATGGAGGTTATAATGTATAAAAGAGCCGCGGGATCAATGCCCCGCGGCCCCGCTTATCCGACTCGCGTCTTTAAAGCTACCTTAACCGGCCTCGCCTAGGTAGGCGGCGCGTACGCGGTCGTCGGCGAGCAGCTCCCTGCCCGGGCCGGATAGCGTAATCCGGCCCGTCTCCAGCACGTAGCCGTAGTCGGCCACCTCGAGCGCCGCCTTGGCGTTCTGCTCGACGAGCAGCACCGTGGTGCCCGACGCGTTCACCTCCCGGATGATGTCGAAGATCATCTTCACGATCAGCGGCGCCAGGCCCAGGGACGGCTCGTCCATCATGAGGAGCTTGGGGCTCGTCATGATGGCGCGCCCTACCGCCAGCATCTGCTGCTCGCCGCCGGAGAGCGTGCCGGCCTTCTGCCGCATGCGCTCCTTGAGCCTAGGGAAGAGGGAGAAGACCCGCTCGCGGTCGGCGGCGACGGCCGCCTTGTCGGAGCGGCAGAAGGCGCCGAGCGAGAGGTTCTCGTCCACGGTCAGGTTGGGGAACACCCGTCGACCTTCGGGCGAGAGCACGACGCCGCGCCTGACGATATCCTTGGTCGGGAGGCCCGAGATGGGCTCGCCGTCCCAGCTGACCGAGCCGCCGCTGGCCTTCACGAGGCCGATGACGGCCTTGAGCGTGGTGCTCTTGCCGGCGCCGTTGGCCCCGATGAGCGTCACGATCTTGCCCTCGGGGACCTCGAGGCTCACGCCCTGCAGGGCGTGGATGCCGCCGTAGTGCACGGAAAGGTTATCTATCGCTAGCATTAGTCCACCCCCAGGTAGGCTTCGATGACCTTGGGATCCTTCTGGATCTGCTCGGGCCCGCCGTGGGCTATGGTCACGCCGTAGTCCAGGACGTACATGCGCGAGCAGACGCCCATGACGACCTGCATATGGTGCTCTATGAGGAGAATCGTCAGGTCGTATTCGTCGCGAATGCGGTGTATGAACTCCATGAGCTCCAGCGACTCCTGCGGGTTCATGCCCGCCGCCGGCTCGTCCAGGAGCAGGAGCTCCGGCTTGGTGGCCAGGGCGCGCACGATCTCCAGGCGCCGCTGCTTGCCGTAGGGCAGGGATGTGGCCGGCTCGTCGGCCAGGGAGCGGAGCCCGACCGAATCGAGCAGCCCCTCGGCGAAGGCCCTGGCCTCCCGCTCTTTCTTAAGGTAGCCCGGCAGGTGCAGCGTGCAGGCGGCGACGCCCGCCCCGAGCCTCAGGTGGCAGGCGACCAGCACGTTCTCGAGCACGCTCATGTCCTTGAACAGGCGTATGTTCTGGAAGGTCCGCGCGATGCCGCGCTTGGTGATCTCGTGGGGCTTCTTGCCGGTGATGTCACGGCCCTTGAAGCGCACCGTCCCCTCGCTCGGCCTATAGACGCCGGTGACGGTATTGAAGGCCGTGGTCTTACCCGCGCCGTTGGGGCCGATGAGCCCGACGATCTCGCCTTTGTCTATCTCTACGTTCAGGTCGGCTACGGCGGTGAGCCCGCCGAAGCGCATATAGACGCCCTCGGTCCTGAGCATCACTTCCCGCCTTTCCGCCCGAGCCGCCGGGCCAGGGACGAGAGCGCGTCCCAGGAGAACTCGTTGGTGCCCATGAGGCCCTTCTGCCTGTAGAGCACGACGATCATGAGGATGAGCGAGAAGATGACCATGCGCAGGCCCGGTAGGCCCTGGGTGCGTATGAATAGGAGGTTCATGGGCATGTCCAGGAAGCGCAAGGCCTCCATGAGCACCGTCACGATGATCGCCCCGAGGATCGAGCCGGTTATCGAGCCGTTGCCGCCGAGCACCACGATGAGGAGGATGTTGAAGGTCAGCATGAGGGTGAACATCTTGGGGTCGATCGTGGTGATCATGTGCCCGAGGAGCGCGCCGCCCACGCCCGCCCAGAAGCTGGAGATCACGAAGCTGGTCACCTTGACGCGGAACACGTTCACGCCCATGGCCTCGGCCGCGATCTCGTCGTCCCTGACCGCCTTGATGGTCCGCCCGTAGCTCGACCTTAAGAGCAGCACGAGGAACGCCGCGGCCGCGGCCGCCGCGCCCCAGACTACCCAGGTCGTCGAGTACTTGGGTATGGCCTTGAGGCCCTGGGCGCCGTTGGTCAGGGGCTGGGCGTTGGTGATGAGCACGCGTATGATCTCGGCGAAGCCCAGCGTGGCTATGGCTAAGTAATCGTCTCGTAACCTCAGCGCCGGCGCGCCAATGAGGAGGCCGACGAGGGCGGCGCAGAGCCCGGCGACCAGGAGCGCGGCCAGGAAGGGCAGCTGAACCTCGCGCAGCCAGGGCACGATGGGCGTGAGGAAGAAATTCATGTCTTTTTGGGCCGGGCTCATGGTGAGGAGGGCGCTGACGTAGGCCCCGACCGCCATGAAGCCGGCGTGGCCGAGCGAGAACAGCCCGGTGAAGCCGTTCAGCAGGTTGAGCGACAGCGCCAATATGACGTAGATGGCCGATAGGTTGAGTATCCGGACCGCGAATGGCCCGAGGCTCGCGTCGGCGACGGCGATCAGGGCGGCGCCCGCGGCGAGGGCCAGGGCCGTCTTGGCCTTGTTCGGTATCTTCATGGCTTACACCTTTACGGCCTGGGCCTTGCCCAGGAGGCCGGCCGGCTTGACGAGCAGCACGACGATGAGGAGCACGAAGGCGAAGGCGTCGCGGTAGCCCGTCAGCGCCGGGAGGAAGGCGACGATGAGGATCTCCAGGACGCCGAGCAGGAAGCCGCCCAGGACCGCGCCTTGTATATTGCCTATGCCGCCTATGACCGCGGCGATGAAGCACTTCAGGCCCGGCATGACGCCCATGAGCGGGTTGAGCTGCGGGTAGCGCATCGTCCACATGATGCCGCCCAGGGCCGCCAGGAGCGAGCCTATGCCGAAGGTGGCCGATACTACGCGGTTGACGTCGATCGCCATGAGGCGCGCCGCGTCCAGGTCGGTGGAGACGGCCCGCATCGCCAGGCCGGTCTTAGTATAGTTAACCACGTATAACAGGATCGCCAGGCTGAGCGCCGTAACGACCGGTATGAAGAGGCTGACCGAGACCACGGAGACGGGCCCGAAGCGCACCACCGTATCGAAGAGGGCGATGCTCGGGAAGCTCTTGGGCCGTCCGCCGAAGATCACGATGCCGAGGTTTTCGATGAGGAACGAGGCGCCTATGGCGCTGATCATGACCGATATCTTGGGGGAGTCCCGGAGCGGCCGGTAGGCGACGCGCTCCAGGGCCATGCCGAGCGCCGAGGTCAGGGCCATCGCGACGACGAAGGCCACCCACCAAGGCATGGCGAAGGAGGTGAGCGCGTAGAAGGCGAAGTACGCGCCGAGCATGAAGATATCGCCGTGCGCGAAGTTGATGAGCCTCAAGATCCCGTACACCATGGTATAGCCGATGGCTATGAGGGCGTAGAGGCTCCCTAGGCTTAGCGCGTTGGCGAGCTGCTGGAAGAACGTTGACAATGACATGCTGCCGTCCTTAGGTTCCGCGCCCGGGCCGCGAGGGCGGCCTAGGGCGCCTTTGGATGAAGCGGGGCGAGACGCCCCGCGTTCGGCGGCCCGGACGGGCGGCCGTGGGCCGGGGCTAGCCGGGCTATAGCCCCAAAAAGCCCGCGGAGCCGACCCGAACCGGCCGGTCTCCGCGGGCGCTCCGTCTAGCAGGGTGATGACAAACTCGATGCTTGTCATCACCCTGCAGTGCAATTGCTC
>CALKWG010000508.1 GCA_938004315.1 uncultured Spirochaetaceae bacterium | reverse complement strand
GCGTCGATGAGCCCGCGCCGTATGTCGTCGATGTTCCTAAGGCGTACCTCGCGCTTGGCCGGGTGGATGTTGAAGTCGGCTAAGGCCGGGTCGACCTCGATGAAGGCGTAGGCGTAAGGGTAGGCGCCGCCGGGCAGCGCCTCTCGGTAGGCGTACTCGAGCGCCTGGGCCAGGCCGTATTCCTGCACGCGGCGGCCGTTCACGTAAATCTGTAGATGCTTCTTATCGCTCCTATGGCAATCGGCCGAGCCGGCCACGATGCGAGCGCCGTAGCCCCGCCCGCTGGCGACGAGCTCGCGGAAGAATTCCTTGGGGAGCTCCGCGCCGGCCGCCGCCATGCAGCGCTCTATCCTACCGGCCGCCGGCAGGGCCAGGAGCGCTCGATCGCCCGATGAGAGCCTGAAGGCCAAGTCAGGGAAGGCCATCGCCTTCTCAACGAAGACCTGCCTGCAGGCTGCCGCCTCGGCGGAGGCGCGTTTTAGGAATTGTTTCCTCGCCGGAAAGCCTTCGAACAAGGCGCGGAGCTCCACCGTCGTGCCGCGGGAGCCGCGCCACGGCTCGACTGCCGGGAGCTTACCGGGGCCGCAGCGTAAGCGCCAGGCCGCGTCGTCGCTCGTCGCGCTCGTTATGATAAGCTCGCCCACCGCGGCCATGGAGGCTAGGGCCTCGCCGCGGAAGCCCAGGGTGGACAGGCGCAGGAGATCGTCGGCGTCGGCGATCTTCGAGGTGGCGTGGGGGAGGGCGCAGAGCTCCAGGTCCGCCCGGCCCATGCCCGAGCCGTCGTCGCGCACCCGTATGAGCTCGGCGCCGCCGCCTTCGAGCTCCACCGCGACGGAGCGCGCGCCCGAGTCTATGGCGTTGTCCAGGAGCTCCCGCAGGGCGGCGGCGGGCCGGTCGATGACCTCGCCGGCGGCGATGCGCTTGGCCGTCTCGGGCGGCAGCACCCGGATTCGAGCTTCTTCCATGGGCATGAGGATACAACGGGCGGCGCCATAAAAGAAAGCCGCCCCGCGGCTGCGGGGCGGCTAAGGCAAGGAGGAACGCGATTTAGAAATGTAGCCGCGTTTCCAAGGTTATGGCGGGCACTATCTTAGGCTTGTCGCCGTCGAGGAGGATCTCGCCCGACTGGGGGTCGCGGGCCATGACCGTGCTGAACACGAAGGCCAGGTCTAGGTTCGGGGCGCCGGGCACCGGCATGACGAGCTCGCCTGAGAACACGGTGTTCTCGTCGAAGAGCCGCAGGGTGCCGTCCTGAATCGACGGGACGAAGCTCTTGCGCTCGTAGATCACCGCGCCCGAGAGGTCGACGATAGGCACGATGCCCTTCTGGACGCGGAGCTCGGCCTTGAAGTAGTCGTTGGCCAGGGCGATCTGCTCGGAGACGCTCGCGTCGGCCGACCAGGGCCAGAAATAGCCGAGCTTCAGGCTGATCTTGTCGCGGAAGAGCGAGGCGCCGCCTTCGCCGTAGACGCCCATGACGCTGGGGTTCTGGTCGACCCCGCCGCTTAGGTAGCCGGCCCAGTCGGTCACGCGCTGGGCGCGGGCCCGCTCGTAGCCGGAATCGAAGAAGGCCGGGCGGAAGGCGCCGGTGAAGTAGCGGTACTCGAGCCGCCAATCGATGAAGAGCACGTTGCCCATGAGGCCAGCCGCCGCGCCCCAGTTCTGGGGCTTGCCGTCGGCGTAGACCGCGTCGAGCTGCCAACCGGCTTCGACGCCCGGGTAGCCGGCCGCGTCCGTACGCAGGTAAGGCATCATGGCGGCGGCGTCGGCGAAGAGCCGGACGCCTAGGAGCTGGCTCGTGATGATGGGCAGGTCTAGGTCGACCCCGCCGGCTATGAAGATCGGGTCGCCGTAGTCGTCGGCGTCGTCGCCGAAGATGGAGGCCGGGGCGATGTCGGCCACGGCGGAGAGGCCGAAGGCCAGCTTAAAGTCCTGAACGGGGCGGACGTAGAGGCGGCCGCCGAAGATCTCGGGCTCGAGGAGGTCGTTGGTCAGGGCCTCGAAGCCCCAGGCTCCCATGTCCATGCCGAGATTGAAGCCCAGGCGCCTGATCGCGGGGAACTCGGCGTCGTTGGCGTAGTTCCGCATCACGAGGCCGTGGCCCACGGTGAAGCTATTGAGGTTGCCGACCTTGAAGAAGAAGGGGTCGTCCAGCGGGCGGCCGTATTCGATGTAGCGGAACTTTAAGAAGAGGTCGGTCGCGGCGTCGGCCAAGGCTTCGAGCGGCCTATCCTGCCAGCCGATGTCGGTACCGAAGGACCACTCGTCGTTGCCGTTCGGGCGGTACCAGTCGCTCGGGTCGAAGAGGTTTTTCTGGTAGATGATGGGGAGGTACAGGGCGGCCTTGAGCTTACCTAGGTTGATGACCGGCTGGATGACGGCCTTGGCGTAGGTCTGGTTGTTAATGGTGATCGAGCCGATCTCCATGCCCAGGGCCTCGCGCAGCCAAGTGGCTATGGCGCTCTCGGGGCCGGGTTCGGCGGGCTCCGTCGCGTCGTCCTCGCCTTCGGAGCCTTCGTTTTCGGCCAGGCTTTGGTCGCCGACGTCGGCGCCCTCGCCCTCGGCGTCATCGGCCTCGTCGTCGCCTTCGGCCTCCGGCTCCTGGCCGGCTGCCAGCTGATCCTCGGGCGGTAGCTTCTCGGGGTCGATGTCCAGGTCGCCGTACTCCTCGGCGAAGAGCTCCTGGGTAAAGGCCTGGGGAGAGAAGCTACCGAAGAAGTCGGCGAACTGCCCGGCCCCTACGAGGAATGAATCGAGCATCTCGCCGGCGGCGCCGCGGCGGCCGAAGGCGACCGCGCCCTTGGCCACGACCAGGCGGGCGCGTCGGCCCTCCTCGTAGCTCATGGAGAAGTCGGTGCCGCGTACGCCGGCCACCGTGCTGGCCGTATAGATGTCGTAGTTCGAGCCCTTGGCCGCGACGGCGCGTACCTTACCGGCTACCAGGGTAAAGCCGTTCTGGTTGCTCTGCGGGGTGGCCAAGCCTTCGACGCGGAAGGTGGTGCCCTTGGCTATCTTGATGAGGGTGCCGTTGGGCTTGAGCCTGAGCTCGGCGGTGGTCGTGGGGCCGGTACGGAGGCTGGCGCCGGGCGCCAGGAGGTCTCCCTCCAGGATGCCGCCGGAGGCGTAGGTGAACACCGCGCCGCGGGCGTCGGTGACCGTGAGGTCATTGCCTTGCACGTACTCCAAGACCAGGGTTTGCGTCTGGGCGAACGCGAGCCCCGTAGCCAGGAACAGCGCCAGGAACGCTAAGATCGATCGTCGTTTCATACACATCCTCCTTGAGCCGTCAGAATTTAATCGAGCTCTGCAGGCTCGAGGTCACGTCGAAGTCATTCGTCGCCGGGTTGTAGTTCAGGTTATAGAGCAGGGTGAAGACCGCCGCGCCGGAGCGGAAGTTGACCGCGGCGGTGATGACGGCGTCGGTGGGATCGACGAGCTCTTCGAAGAACGCGCCGTCCTTACCGATGAAGTACTTGTCGTAGGCGAAGTTGAAGAAGAAACCGCCCAGGAGCCCCTCGCCTATGCCGGCGACGGCGCGTAGGTGGGGGTACTCGGCGGGGTTGGCGCTCGCCGTCGCGGGGATGGCCTTGAAGGGGCCGTCGACGCCCACGTCGAAGTAGATTACGTCGTCGAAGAGGCTGGCGCCGGCCTTGGCCAGCCAGCCGACGCTGCCTTCGCCGCTCGGCGTCGTCTGCATGACGTTCGCCTTGACCGCACGGAATAGGTCGTAGTTGGCGTCGAAGTAGTTGGGTATGAAGCCGGCGCTCATCGCGCGAATCTGCGCGCCGTAGGTGATTAGGCCCAGGAGCCTACCGCCGGCGCCGACCATGAAGCCCGAACGGCCCTTGGGCTGGAAGGCCAGCTCGCTGAAGGCCGCTAGGGGGAATGCCTGGCTCTTGACGATGGGCAGGAACAGGTCGGCGCCGTAGACGGCGACGAGGTCGAGGTCGGCTTGGTCGACTTCCGGAATATAGAGCTCAGGCTTGGTATCGATGGCCGCCGTCGCGCCGACCTGTAGGTCCTCGAGGAGGGGCAGGCCCGTATCGATGAGCGGGCGCACGAAGAGGCGACCGCCTACTACGTCGAATTGGGCTACGTTGCCGGCTAAGAGCTCGATGCCGAGGTAGGGGAAGCCGAAGAGCTGGCCGTCCAGGTTGAACTGCATGCCGAAGAGGCGCTGGCCGGGCAGGAAGCGCGTGTTGGCGTAGTTCCCGACGATGAAGCCGTTGCCCAGGGTGAAGTCCTCGATGGAGCCGAACTTGGCGTAGAGCGGGTCGCCGCGGAAGCCGTAGCGCAGGTACATGATCTTAGGCAGGTACAGATCGAGGAAGCTCTTACCCGAGCCTTCATAGTCGGGTACCCAATCGCCCTGGTAGATCTCGACGGCGTTGCCCGAGAGGCTGGACAGCTGGAAGCGCAGGCTTAAGTCGAGGCCGAGGCCGAAGGGGCCGAAGCTCAGGTCGGGCTGGAATCCGAGGCGATTCCAGGTTTGAGTTTCTCCGGTCGTACTGCCGGGCACGGCAATTACGTCGGTACCCAGGACGATGCCGGCCTGGAAGTTAAAGCCGCCGTCTTGCGCCCCTGCGAACGAGAGGGCCAGGATGGCGACGAGCATAAGCGCTCCGATTCGTTTCATAAACGAGTTCCTCCTTACATATGCGCAAGGCCGACGCTTGGCGGCTTCCGCTTCGACAACTAACGATTATATACCAATATAGCGAAGATTCCAGCCGGTAAACGGTCACGATGTACAATCATGTATAAAATGATCAAGAATAGACGCTTTGACCTTAAGGGTCGCGTCGTGCTAATCTCAAGCGGCCCGCTGGCGTCCGACGCCGAGCTATCGCGGCTCCGGGCCGAAGTATCTTTCGGCACGGAGGCGAGTATGTTCTTTTTCGACGCCCTGGAGAGCGCCTGGCGCGAGCGGCGAACCCTGCTTTGCGTGGGCCTCGACCCGCGCCTAGAGCCAGGCGAGCCGGTAGCGAGGCTCTACGACAAGGCCATGCGCCTGGGCGAGGCTACCGCCGCGTCGGCGGCCTGCTTCAAGCCCAACGCCGCCTTCTTCGAGGCCTACGGCGCCGAGGGGCTTTCATGGCTGGCCAAGCTCATCAAGGACATACCCGAAGGCCGACCCGTGCTCTTGGACGCTAAGCGCTGCGACATCGGTCCGACGGCCGAGGCCTACGCCAAAGCCTGCTTCGAGGAGTTGAAGGCCGACGCGGTCACCTTAAGCCCCTACATGGGCCGCGACGCCGTCGATCCCTTCTTAGCCTACGCCGATAAGGCCGTCTTCATCTTAGCGCGTACGAGCAACCCGGGCGCCGGCGCCTTCCAAGATCTACAGGTCGGCGATGAACTGCTCTACGAAACCGTGGCCCGCGAAGCCTCAACCTGGTCCGATAGGGTGGGGCTCGTCGCCGCGGCCAACGACCCCGAGGGACTGGCCCGCGTCCGCCGCGCCGCGCCCTCGGCCTGGCTCCTGGCGCCGGGCATAGGCGCCCAGGGCGGCGACATGGCCGAAGCCTGGGCGGCCGGCGCCCGCGCCGACGGCCTAGGGCTCCTCCCGGTCGCGGCGCGCTCGGTAGCCGGCGCGTCCGACCCCGGGGCCGCCGCCGCCGCCCTCGTCGACCAGCTGCGGCGGGCCCATGACGGGCGCGCCAAGGCCGCCGGGCTTGAAGCCGTCCCCGCCTCGGCCGCAGGCGGCGGCGAAGCCGCGCTGAAGCGCCGCATCATGCGCGGCCTCATCGATACCGGCTGCTTCAAGACCGGCCTCTTTACCCTGAAGAGCGGCAAAGTCTCGCCGTTTTACGTCGACCTTCGTAAGCTCATCTCCGACCCGGCCCTCATGGACGACGTGGCCGAGGCTTACGCCCGCTTGGCGGCCGATTCGCGCTTCGATCGCCTGGCCGGCATTCCCGCCGCGGCGCTCCCGCTGGCTACCGCCGCGGCTATGAAGCTGAGGAAGCCCATGATCTGGCCGCGCATGCCGGCCAAGGACCACGGCACCGGCAATACGATCGAAGGCGGCTTCAATGAAGGCGAGCGCGTCCTCCTCCTCGACGACCTCATCACCACCGGCAAGTCGAAGGAAGAGGCCATCGATATCCTGCGTTCGGCGGGGCTCGAGGTAACCGAGCTCATCGTGCTCATCGAGCGCGGCAAGCAGGGGCGGAAAGATATGGAGGCTCGCGGCGTAAAACTCAAAGCCTTCTTCCATGTGCGCGAGCTCTTCGCCTTGTGTGAAGACCTTAAGATCTTAAACGCCGACGAACGCCGCACGCTCGAGGCCTACGCCGAAGCCGAGTAAATAAAAACGCGCCCGGGCGGCTGGCCGGGCGCGTCGACTTTAGCGGCACGGGGATTCGCCCCGGCCTGCGCTAGCGTTTCTTGCCGTCTCCGAGCATCGAGGCGAGGGTGCGTCCTTCGAGGAAGCTATCCATATGCTGCCCGAGCTCATGCCAAATCTCGCCGGCGAGGCAATCCGCCTCGCGATCGCAGTTTTCAGATTTTCCGCAGACGCAAGGCGCTATGCCGAGCCCCTCGCCCGAGGCTTCGATGATCTCCTTGAGGCTGATGGACTCGAGCGGGCGGGAGAAATAGAAGCCGCCGCCGGGGCCGCGCACCGACGATATGATGCCGCCCTTGCGGAGCTTAAAGAATATCTGCTCGAGAAATTCGCTCGATATGCCCTCGGCCTCCGAGATGGTTTTGATCGAGACGGCTTTTTGACCTTCAGATAGCTTCGCCAACGCGAGCGAAGCCCGGAGCGCATAGCGGCCCTTGGTCGTTACTCTCATTTTTTGGATCTCCTTTGGTACATGATCGTTCCGCTATTATTATACCGTATGTATTTCGATTCTTGAAGCCCCATTGTCACGTGGCTTATGACGGAAGCCTATGCCCGAGGCTTGCATAAAACCGGTATAGTCTGTATATTCATACGCGCGGAGCCTTTGGCTTCGCACCCGCCCCGTGGTTTACCTCCTTTTTCCACGGGGCTTTTTTATGCCCTCGCGCTACGGCGCTTTTTTCGCCGTAGCCTCCGCATCCCCGCCGTAGAAGCAAGCATGATTTTATCGATAGCATTTTGTTGACTCCCGGACTCCATTGCATTTATCCTATACGCCGATACGATTTCGGGGCCCCCCTGCAGGTCCGTAGGCCCCTCCCTATGAGGAACGAACTATGAACAAGCTTAAGGTATCCTACGCTCCCTCCGTTAGGCGCCTGCCTTCGTACCTCCTGATAGCGAAGCAAGCCTTCGACCAGGGCGACGAGTATTTGTCGGGCACCTATATCGCCTCAGAGCTCGGGCTCGAGCCGATACAGGTACGCAAGGACCTGTCGATCACCGGCATCGCCGGCAAACCCAAGCGCGGTTACCCCGTCAAACCCCTCGTAGAGGCCATCGAAGGCTACCTGAACTGGAACACCCGCGTCGAAGCCGTCGTCGTCGGCGCCGGCCACTTGGGATCCGCCCTGTCGGGTTTCCCCGGCTTCAAGCAGCACGGCCTCTATATCGTGGCGGCATTCGACGACGCGGCCGACAAAGCCGGCAAGGCCGTCTACGGCGTGCCCGTGTATCCCGCCAAAGAGCTGGCGACCCGGCTGGCCGAGCTCAAGGTCGAGACGGCCATCCTGACGGTGCCGCCGACGGTGGCCCAGGACGTGGCCGACCTCCTCGTGTCCAAAGGAATCAAGGCCATCTGGAACTTCACCAACGTCAAGCTCAAGCTCCCCGACGATGTCGTGGTGCAGAACGAGGACCTTTCCTCAGGCTACGCCATGCTGTCGATCAAGTGCCGCATCCGCCGGGAGCGCTTAGCCTAGCGTGCCTTCGGACAAGGATCTCGAGCAACGAGCCTTCTTTTATAACCGCCTCGTCAAGCGCGACCGCCACCTGCGTAAGTGGGCTAGGCGCGCGGACTGCGATTCGTACCGCGTCTACGACCGCGATATCCCCGAAGTGCCGCTCGCGCTGGATCGCTACGGCGAGCGCGCCGTGCTCTACCTCTACGAACGCCCCTATGAGAAGCCCGAGGCCGAGGAACGGGAGTGGCTGGCCCTGATGGCCGAGGCGGCGGCCGAGGCCCTTGAAATAGCGCCCGAGGCCGTCGTCGTGAAGGCGAGGAAACGCCTGGGCGTCGACGAGCAGTATGAGCGCATCGATCAGGCCGGCGAATTCATACGCATCCGCGAGCAGGGGCTCTATTTCCTGGTGAACCTACGCGATTACCTGGATACCGGGCTCTTCATGGACCACCGGCCGGCAAGGGCCTTCGTGCGCCGCGTCGCCGCGGGCAAGCGGGTCTTGAACCTGTTCTGCTACACGGGTAGCTTCTCAGTCTACGCCCTGGCCGGCGGCGCGGCCTCCGTGACCGGCGTAGACCTCTCGAACACCTACCTGGACTGGGCCCGGCGCAATATCGAGGCGAACGGCTTGCCTATGGCGGCGTACCGCGGCGCGCGCGCCGACGCCGCGGCCTTCGCGGGCGAGGAGGCGGCCTGCGGCGCGCGCTACGATCTAATCATCCTCGACCCGCCGACTTTCTCCAACTCTAAGAAGATGGAGGGCTTCCTGGATCTGCCGCGGCACTGGGCGGGTTTGGTGCGGAGCTGCGCGGGGGCGCTGGCGCCCGGCGGGTTCATCCTCTTCTCGACCAACGCCCGCGAGCTCGTCATGGATCCGAGCCTCATCGCCCCGCTGGCGGTCAAGGACGTGAGCGCCGCCTCCATTCCGGAGGATTTTAAGCCGAAACAGCATCGTGCCTGGCTCATCGCTCAGCAGACGGCCGATCTTGAGGGAATACGCTTCCCCTAAAGCATCCCGCATAGCTTGACGCGTACGACTATGAGGATCATACTAACTCGCGTACGGTGCGCTATGATGTCGTATGTTGACATATTCCGCCTGCTACAGCGGAGGCATGTATGAAATCTCGTATCATCCTAATCCTCGTATTCTTAAGCGTCCTCGTCCTGCCGACCGCCGCTTCATCGGGCGGTATGGCCGAGATGCAGACGGCCCTCGTCATCCAGATCGGGGTGGTCCTCTTCGTCGTCAAGCTCGGCGGCATCGCGGCGCAGAAGCTGAAGATGCCTTCGGTCTTGGGCGAGTTGCTCTCTGGCGTGCTCATAGGCCCCTACGCCCTCGGCGGCTTGGCCATACCCGGTTTCCCGCAGGGGCTTTTCGCCGCCGGCGCGCTCGGCTCCGAACTGCCTATCAGCCCCGAGCTCTACGGTATCGCGACCATCGCCTCGATCATACTCCTCTTCGAATCGGGCCTCGAGACTGACTTGAGCCTTTTCTTAAAGTACTCGGTGGCCGGCGGCATCGTGGGCATCGGCGGCGTGATCGCCGCCTTCGCCGCGGGCGACTTCTTGGGAATGCTTATGTTTGGCGGCGGCTTCATGGCGCCTTCGAATCTATTCCTCGGCATCATGTCCACGGCCACGAGCGTGGGCATCACCGCGCGCATCCTGTCCGACCGTAAGAAGATGGATAGCCCCGAAGGCGTGACCATCCTGGCGGCGGCGGTCTTCGACGACGTGCTCGGTATCGTGTTCCTGGCGGTGGTGATGGGCATCGCGGCCCTCGGCTCGGCGGCCGGCGGGAGGGGACTGGAATGGGGCAAGGTCGGTTTGATCGCGCTCAGGGCTTTCGGCCTCTGGCTCGGCGTAACGGTCCTGGGCTTGGCGTTCTCTAAGCGGATCGCGGGCTTCTTGAAGCGCTTCAAGTACGCGAGCGCGTTTACGGTGCTTTCGCTCGGGCTCGCCCTGGTCATGGCCGGTTTCTTTGAAAAAGAAGGCCTGGCCATGATCATAGGCGCTTACGTCGTGGGCCTCTCGCTCTCGAAGACCGACATCAGCCATATCATCATAGAGAAGATCCACGTGCTCTATGACTTCTTCGTGCCGGTGTTCTTCGCCGTGATGGGCATGCTGGTCGACCTCAGGCAATTCCTTAGCCCCACGGTCATCATAGGAGGCCTCGCGTTTACCGCCTTAGCGGTGGTTTCTAAGGCCGTAGGTTGCGGCGTCCCCGCGCTCTTCGTGGGCTTCAACCTTCGCGGGGCGGCCCGCATCGGCGCCGGCATGGTGCCGCGCGGCGAGGTAGCCTTGATCATCGCCGGCATAGGCATGTCGAGCGGCATCCTCGGCGCCCAGGCCTTCGGCATGGCCATTATGATGACCCTCCTTACTACGGTCGCCGCGCCGGTCCTCCTCAATCTGACCCTCCGTTCCCCCGCGCCGGGAACCAGGAAGGTCGGCGGCCCCGGCGTATCACTCGGCTACGAGTTCCCCTTCCCTTCGGAGGACGTGGCCCTGCTCGTCACCGACACCATGAGCCATCAGCTACAATCAGAAGGCTTCTACGTACGCACCATCGACATAGAAGAAGGCATCGCGCAGGTGAGGAAGGACGATATCATCTTCTCGATGCGGCTCGAAGGCGCCAAGCTCGCCGTCCAAGCCCCCCACGGCACGATGCCCGTCGTCCTGACGGCCGTCTTCGAGGCGGTCGCCGC
>CALKWG010000507.1 GCA_938004315.1 uncultured Spirochaetaceae bacterium | reverse complement strand
CGATATCGTATTCGGTGACTGGAGTTCAGACGTGTGCTCTTCCGATCTCTGCCGCCGAGCTGGCCCAAAGCTTGGCAACCCTGCCGGGCGCCTCGGTCGCGCTGCCCTTCGCCGACATTCGGACCCTGGTCACCAACGCGCGGGGCAGGGTGGAGGGCCTGCGTATAAAGCTCCTGCCGGCGAACGCTGAGGCCCTCGATCCGGCCATAGCCGGGCTGGCGTGGCGCTCGGGCGGCTACGGCGGCGGTATAGCCTTGGGTTCGGAGCTGGCGCGCCGCCTGAACGCCCCGGCAGGCGCCGAGCTCAAGCTGCTCCTCGTCGCCGCCGACGAGGAGAGCGGTATCGAGAGCGCCATGGTACCCGTCCGCGTCTCGGGCGTCTTCCATACCGGTTTCTACGACTTCGACGCGGGCCTGGCCCTCTGGTCATTCGACGAGGCGGCCCTGGCGGGCCTCGTCGAAAACCCGCAGGTCGGCGTCAAGCTCAAGGACCGCTACGACGACGCGCGCTTCTCGGCCCACGCCGCCGCCGTCTTACCCGAAGGCTCCGAGTTTGAGAGCTGGCGTCATTATAACCGCGCCTTCTTCGGCGCCTTGCGCATGGAGAAGAACGTGATGATGTCCTTGGTCGGCCTCATCTTCATCGTGGTCGGCGTCAACATCTTCCATTCGATGCGCAAGGCGGTCTACGAGCGCATGGAGGAGGTCGCCATCCTCAAGGCCTTGGGCGGCCGGCCGGCCGCCGTGCAGGCCGTCTTCGTCTTGAACGGCGCGGCGGCGGGCTTAGGCGGCGCCGCCGTCGGGCTAGCGGCCGGCTCGGCCATAGCGCTCAACGTGAACGCCGTCTTCGGCTTCGTCGAGCGGGCCGCCGGCTTCGCGGCGTCGCTCTTCGGCGGCGACGGGATCCGTTTCTTCTCGCCCGAGCTGTTCTATCTCTCCGACGTTCCGGTACGGCTTTGGCCGGCCGAGCTCGCCTTCATAGGCCTAGCCGGCGCCGCGTCGGCCCTGCTCGCCGCCTTCGCCGCCAGCGCGCGGGTCGGATCCTTTACCCCCGCGGAGGTACTGCGCAATGAATGATTCCGGCGTCGTCTGCTCGGGGCTCTTCAAGACCTTCATGAGCGAGGCCGAGGAGCTCCATATCCTGCGCGGGGTCGACCTTCGCCTGGAGCCCGGTCAAAGCGCCTCGGTCAGCGGTAAGAGCGGCTGCGGCAAGAGCACGCTCCTGTCGATACTCGGCGGCCTCGATCGACCGAGCTCGGGCTCGGTTTCGGTCTGCGGCGTCGAGCTCGCCCGCGCGAGCGAGGAAACCCTCGCTCGCTTCAGGTCCACGCAGGTGGGCTTCGTCTTCCAATCGCACTATCTCCTTAAGGACTTCAGCGCCCTGGAGAACGTGATGCTCCCGGCCTTCATGCTGCATGGGAACAAGGCCGCCGCGCTCCAGGCGGCCGAGGCCCTCCTCAGGGCCGTAGGCCTGGAGGACCGGCTTAGCCACGTGCCCACCAAGCTCTCAGGCGGCGAGCGCCAACGCGTCGCCATCGCGCGGGCCCTGGTGAACGGCCCGGCCCTCGTACTGGCCGACGAACCGACCGGCAGCCTGGACGAAAGCGCGGCCCGCGCCGTCGAGGACCTGCTCTTCGCCGTGGCCGCCGAGCGCGGCGCCGGCCTCCTCATCGTCACCCACGACCCGCGCCTGGCCGAACGGGCCGAGCGCCGCTTCGTCCTCAGCGACGGGGCGCTGTCGGAGCTATGAAGGCGTCCTCGATAGCCTTCGTCGCATCCCGCCTGCTCTCCGGGCGGCAGGACGGGGCCGGGCGACGGGACCAGGCTCGCAGGGCCTTGCGGGGCGCGGTGCTGTCCATAGGGCTGTCGCTCGTGCCCTTGCTCGTCGTGATGCAGGTGGCCGACGGCATGATCCAGGGTATCAGCGCCCGCTACGTGGAGTTGGGCACCTACCACGCCCAGGCCCACGCCTTCGGCTCCGGGGCGAGCCTCGAGGCGGCCCGCGACGCCCTGCGCGCCGCGCCGGGCGTGCGCGGCGCGTGGATAGAGACCCAATCGGTCGGCGTCGCCTTCATGGCCGGACGCCGGGAAGGCGCGGCTATACGGGCCGTGGAGCAGGGCTTCCTGGACGATCCGGGCACCGCCGCGTACCTCCGGCTCGAGGCGGGCTCGCTCGAGCTCTCGGGGCCCAACGACGCGCTCCTAGGGAGCGCGCTGGCCCGCCGCCTGGGGGCGGCCCCCGGCGATATCGTCAACCTCATCACCGTGCGCCGCCGCGCCGACGGCGAACCCCAGCCGCGCGTGGGCATCGTGCGGGTGCGCGGGATCGTCTCCGCCGGCTACCGTGAGCTGGATTCGCAGTGGATCTTCATCGGCGCGGCGCAGGCCGCGCGCCTCCTCGACCCCGCCGGCGCCAGGAGCTTCGTGGGCCTGAAGGCCGACGATCCCTTCGCCGATCCTGAGGCCGCGGCGAAGGCCGCCGAGGCGGCCTTGGTCGAGGGAGGCTACGCCGTCTACCCCTGGAGCCAGATCGAGCGCAATCTCTTCGAGTCCCTTTCGAGCACCAGGACCATGCTCATCCTCATCATGGCCATGACCGTCGCCATAGCCGCGGTCAACGTCTCGAGCGCCCTCACGACCCTCGTGCTCGAGCGCGCCCACGAGATCGCCGTCTTAAAGAGCCTAGGCGCCCGGCCTAAAGATCTGGCTCGGACCTTCGCCTTCGGCGGCGCCGTCCTGGGAGCGGCCGGCGGAGCGGTGGGCTCGTGCCTGGGCCTACTAGCGGCCTATCGCATCAACGAGATCCTGCGCGCCTTGGAGTTCGCGGCCAACGGCGGCCGGGCGCTCTGGGCCTTTATGAGCGGCGGCGCCTACGAGCGAGCGGCGCTCCTCGATCCCGAATACTACCTTGAGACGATCCCGTCCACCCTGGGCCCGGCCGAGGTCGCGGCGGTCTTCGGCGCGACGGTGCTGCTCTGCTTCATCGCGGCCCTGCTCCCGGCGCGCAAGGCCGCGAAGCTCGACCCGATGGAGGCGTTTAGGAGGCGGTGACAAAGCGTCGAGCCCGGGGTATAGTGGGCCCGGTATAAATCAGCATCCGTATGCAAGCGGCGCGCTCCCGTCGGGCGTACTAGGGCCGCAGGAGGACAGCATGGCG
Organism: uncultured Spirochaetaceae bacterium; assembly: GCA_938004315.1. Lineage (GTDB taxonomy): Bacteria > Spirochaetota > Spirochaetia > Treponematales > UBA12059 > DAIPLR01. The sequence continues at coordinate 2,631 of CALKWG010000507.1, read as the reverse complement.
AAAGCGGACAATACGCCGGTCAGCGGCGAGGATAAGCTCAAGGCGCTCGAGGCGGCCCGCCTTCAGATAGAGAAGCAGTACGGCACCGGCTCCCTCATGAAGCTCGGGGCCAACCAAGGCGCCCTGGCCATCGATTCGATCCCTTCCGGTTCTATACTGCTGGACGAGGCCCTCGGCGTGGGCGGCTATCCGCGCGGCCGCATCATCGAGATATACGGCCCCGAATCCTCGGGCAAGACGACCCTGGCCCTGCACGCCATAGCCGAATGCCAAAAGAAGGGCGGCATCGCCGCCTTCATCGACGCCGAGCACGCCTTAGACCCCGTCTACGCTAAGAACCTCGGCGTCAATATCGACGAGCTCTGGGTGTCGCAGCCTGATAACGGCGAACAGGCCCTCGAGATAGCCGAGTCCCTGGTACGCTCCGGCGCCGTCGACGTGATCGTCGTAGACTCCGTGGCCGCGCTCACCCCCCAGGCCGAGATCGAGGGCGACATGGGCGACGCCCACGTAGGCCTGCAGGCCAGGCTCATGAGCCAGGCCTTGCGCAAGCTCACCGGCACCATAGGCAAGTCCAAGGCTATACTCGTCTTCATCAACCAGATACGCATGAAGATAGGCGTCATGTTCGGCAACCCGGAGACCACCACCGGCGGTAACGCGCTCAAGTTCTACGCGTCCGTCCGTCTCGAGGTGCGGCGCATCGAGACCATCGAGGCCGGCGCCGACGAGGCCATCGGCAACAAGGTCCGCGTCAAGGTCGTTAAGAACAAGGTCGCGCCGCCCTTCCGCCGCGTCGAGATGGAGATCATGTTCGGTAAGGGCATCTCCGCCTCCGGCAGCCTCGTGGACGCCGCGGTCAAGTGCGGCATCGTGGACAAGAAGGGCGCTTGGTACACCTACGGCGAGGAGAAGCTCGGCCAGGGCCGCGAGAACGTGAAGACCAACCTGGAGCAGAATCCCGACCTGGCGAACGAAATCGAAACCAAGGTCCGGGCTATCATGTTCCCGCCAAAGGAAGGGCAGGGAACCGCCGCGGCTACTGCCGCCGCGGCTACTGCCGCGAAACCCCGCGCCGAGGCCGTCGCCGAAGCCGCGCCCAAGCTGGGCCGCGCCGCGGCTATGCCGGCCGCTCCCGCGCCGAGCGCCGAGGCCGCCAAGCCGGCGGCGGCCCGCGCGGGCCGGCAGCCGGCGGTCAAGGCGGCGGACGACGACGACGGCGGGCTGTTCTGACCCGCGTCTACCTGGGCCTGGGTTCCAACCAAGGCGATAGCCTCGCGACTCTGGACGCCGCCCTCGCGGAGCTCTCGGCATCGCTCAACCGGCTACGGTCCTCGTCGGTATATCGCACCAAGCCGCGCTACGATGAGGACCAGGCCGAGTTCCTGAACCTCGTCGCCGCCGGCGATACCGAGCTGTCGCCGCGCGAGCTCCTGTCCCTTACGCAGGGCATAGAGGCCGCACACGGCCGCGACCGCGCCAAAGAGCGCTTCAAGGGGCCGCGCCCTCTGGATATCGACCTTCTCCTCTACGGCGAGCTCGTCATGGCCGAGCCCGAGCTCATGATCCCGCACCCGGGCATCGAGGAGCGGGCCTTCGTGCTCGTGCCGCTCCTCGAGCTGGAGCCCGAGCTTCGCGCCCCGGCGGCGGGCCCTCGAGGCGGCCGCCGCTACGCCGAGGCCCTGGCGCTTTTACCCGATCAGGGGATTTACCTCTACCGATCGGCGCGGCTATAATCCCGCCTAACCCGACCGGACGGAATGGCATGCAGGATTACCCAGAGCTCGCCCAGGGAGAGATAGGCAAGGGCCATCGCTTCCGCCTTAACGACTTCGAAGGCCCCCTCGACCTCCTTTTGTTCCTCATCAAGAAGAACGAGGTGAGCGTCTATGACATACCCATCCACGTCATCACCGAGCAGTTCTTAGCCTACCTCACGCAGTCGGAACGCCTGGAGCTCGACGACCTGACCGAGTTCTACTCGATGGCGGCGACGCTCCTCTACATCAAGAGCCGCATGCTCCTGCCCGTCGAGATCAACCTAGGCGACGAGCTCGATGACCCGCGCCAGGACCTGGTCGAGAAGCTCATCGAATACCAGAAGTTCAAGAAGCTGTCCGAGCTCATGGAGCGCAAGGAAGCCGAGGCCGAATGGACCATCGAACGTAAGAAGATGCAAAGGGCCTTGCCCTTCGCCGACGAAGCCGAGCTCTGGGAAGAAATCGACGTCTGGGACCTCCTTAAGTCCTTTTCGAGCCTCATAGGCGGTATCTCGAGCGAGCGGATTATCGACTTGTATGAAGAAGTATCCATCAACGAGAAGACGGCGCTCATACATGAGCTCCTCGAGTCGCGCGAATCGTTCAGCTTCCATGACCTGATCACGCGCCCCAACTCGACCCTCGACATCGTCTGCGCCTTCCTGTCCATACTCGAGGCGGTGAAGTACCGCCTTATCTCCATACGTCAGCATCGCCTGTTCGGCGACATCCAGATACGAAAATACGAGAAGCGGAGCCATGATGGATCTGAACCTTGAGAAGGAGGCGGCGCTCCTTCAGACTATCCTCTTCCTTGAATCCGACCCGATGGACGAGGCCGCCCTGTCCAAAGCCTCCGGCTTGTCCAAGG
>CALKWG010000506.1 GCA_938004315.1 uncultured Spirochaetaceae bacterium | reverse complement strand
TAGCCTCGGCCCTGTGCCTGCTCTACGCAGGCGACATCGAGAAGGCGCGCTTCGTAGCCGAGGCCGCCGGCTTATCGACCCAAGATCGCGAGCTGCGCGCCGTGGCCGCCTTAGTGGCCGCGCGCGCGCGCGCCGCCGCGGGAGAGACGGAGGCGGCCTTGAAGGCGGCGCGCGAGTTGCTGGACGGCGTCGGCCCGGCGCGGAGGCTCGCCGCCTTGGAGCTCGCGGCGTCCTTGGCCGAAGGCCAGGAGAAGGCCGAGTACGAGAGGCGCATCAAGGCCGAGTTCGGCGGCGTCGGCGGCGGTTCGCAGGCGTTTTTAGCCTTGCTCGGCGCCTCGGCCGACTACGGCTGGACGCCTCCCGAGGCCGCGGCCCCGTCATCGGTCGGCGCGACCCCCGTCGCGCCGACCCCCGTCGCGCCGGCGACCGTAGCGGCCGGCGGGACCGCTACCGCGTCGCAAGCCGCCTCGGAAGCGTCGGCTGGCCCGACCCACTACCAAGTCGGCGCGTTTCGGGATCAGGCGAACGCTCAGGCCTTGGTTAAGCGGCTGAACGGCTTGGGTTTCAACGCGAGCCTGCGTTCAAGGAACGACGATAGGGGGGCCGTCTTCACCGTCATCGTGCCGGCCGGAAGCGATCCCGGGGCCACGCTCCTGCGCATCAAGGACGCCGGCTTCGAGGCTTGGCCGCTGTTCTAAGTCCGCGTCGCGTCGCGCCGCGCCGCCAGGCTTCACTCATCGCGCTTCTCCAAGACGAGTTCCGGCCCGTCCTCGCGCCCTACGCCGTCGATGCGCACGCGGGCCGGCTGTAGGCGCAGCACCCGTACGGGGGCGCCGCCATCCTCGCTGCGGCTATCGAGGCGGACGATCCAACTCGTCCTGGCGGAGGAGGGCTGGCCGTTGGCGCTCAGCGCCCTCAGGTCCAGGACGTCGACGCCTTGCAGCTTGAACGAACTGAATCCGCCCTGCTCGAGGCCGTCGGCCCGCGTCCAACTATACGACGAGCCGGCCAAGGTCAGCGTCGAACCGTCGGCCGCGACGTAGAGGCCGTCCAAATCCAACGCGGCGGAGGCGGCGGCCGAGGGCGGCCGCCTGAAGGCCCGCGCGGTATCGGCGCTCAAGCGCCGGTAGCGGCCGTCCCAGCGGCCGGAGATGTCGGCTTTCACCTTCAGGTCCTGGAACACGCGGACCTGGATAAGGTCGGCGGCCGCGAGCTCGATATCCAGGAGCCTCCGCACGTTCCTCACGACCTGATTCCTCGCCGAGACGTAGATGCCGAAGCGCGTGGCGTTCGAAGCCTCCCATTGATAGACCTCGACCACCCCCTGGCCTGAGAAGAGCAGCGAGGTATCCCTAGGCTGGAAGGTTAAGAATAAAGCCTGGGGCGAAAGCGGGTCGGTAGATTCCTTATACCAGATACCGTCCAGCCAGCTCTCGAAGGTCGACGGATCGCCGTCCAGCACCGCGTCGACTAGGCGCTTGGCGATGCTCGCTCCCGGTATCCGCTCCTGCGCGGCCTTGACGTAGCTGCGATCTTGGAAGCTCCAACGCCAGGTCTCGCGTATCTGATCCATGGTAGAAGCGCCGAGCTCGTCGGGGCGCCAGACTGAAATCGGCCAGCTTTCGCCGTTCGTCTGGCCTAGTTTATAGCTATCGGGGCGGGTTACTGTCTCCACGCTGATCACGTCGGCCGCGGTCTCGAAGACTTTAACGAAGGACAGGCGCCCGGCCGCCGGTTCCCGCCAGAAGACCGTCATGGTTTGCTGGCTGGCGTCGTTCAAGCCGAAGCAAACGATAGAGACGTTGTGGTCTCCTACGAGATCGTCCGCGCTCACCTGGAAGGTCCTGACCTTCGTCGCCAGGGTCTCGCCCTCCCAGACGCGCGTCCAGCGGCGGGAGCTTTGGGAATAGTCGGCGACGACGATCCTGATCGCGCCTCGGGGATCGTTAGCCCGGCGTACGATGAGGATCTGCTCGTCCTCCTCGTCGAAATCCAGGTTCATAAGGTAGATGTCGAGGAGGGTTTCGTCGGCCCCCAGCTCTATCGCGGCCGTCAGGCGGCCCGGGCCGCCGTTCGCGGCGACCGGCTGATCGGCGGCGTCGAGGTCGAAGCTCCTATATTTTACCGGTTCGCCGGCGAGCTCCCGTTTCGGCGCCCTGCCTGAGAAGTAAAAATACGCCGTCGCGGCGGCGCTGAGCGCGGCCGCTACATAGAAGAGCGTCTGGGGAATGCGTTTCATGGTCGGTCGAGCCGTCCTCGCGGGGGATCTTCGGTCGGGCCTCAGCGGCGTTCCGTCAGCGCCTGACGTACACGTTCTAGCACCCGGGCGCGCATGGTATCAAGGGGATGGGGACACTTGAAGCCGGCGGCAGTCTTATGCCCGCCGCCTCCGAAGCCTTGGGCTATATGGGCTACGTTGACCGTCCCCTTGGATCGTAGGGAGCAGCGCAGGATGCCCGAAGCGTTGCTTTTAAAGAAGATAGAAACCTGCACCGATTTGCCTTGGAGCGGGACGTTGATGAGCTCTTCGGCGTCTTCGTAGGCCGCCCCGCAGTCGTCGAGCATCTCTTTGGTCAGTATCTGAACGGCTATAGCGTCTTCGTCATACAGCTCGAGGGTAGAGAGCACCGCCTTGCGCAATAACAGGACGCCCGTATTCGAGGATTCGTAGAGCTGGCCGTGGATCCACGACGGGCGGGCGCCCGCCCGCACGAGCTCGAGGGCCGCCGAGAAGGTCTGGGCCGAAGTCTTGGCGTAGGCGAACGATCCGGTATCGTAGACGATGCCGGCGAAGAGGGCGGAGGCTACGTCGGGCGAGAGCGGGCAGCCGAGCTCCTTGATGAGCAGGAAGGCCATCTCGCAGGTGCTCGAGGCCTCCGGTATGGAGCAGGCCGAGCCGAGGCGGAGGCCCTTGCTCTCGTGATGGTCGAAGATGAAGATGCTCGCCGCCTTATCGAGTACGGCGTCGGCTAAGGCGCCGGTATACTGGATATCGTTGGTATCTACGAGTACGGCGACGCTGGAACGCAGTTCCTCCTCGTCCAAGGCCGCCTCGTCCATCGACTCGATAAGCCCTTCCTCGTCGATGAAGGCGTACTTCGCCGGGGCGGGACCGGCGTTCACGGCGCGCACGCGCTTACCTAAGGCCCGCAGGCACTTAGTCAGGGCGTATTCGGCGCCTAAGCCGTCTGCGTCGGGCGATTCATGGGAGCTCAGAATCATGCGTTCGGTTTGGCCGAAGAAGCGCGCCGTTTCAGCTATGGTCATGGCGCTCCGCATCCTTAGGCTCGGCCTCGCGCTCGCGCTTCTTCCTCCTGCCGGCGACCAACAGTATCGTTAGCAGGGCGAGGATGCCCGCCGCGACGAGCAGGTAGGCGCCGTTAGCGACGGCCGCGTTTCGGCGCGCCGTAGCGCCGCCCGAAGCGCCTTCCGCCGCGCTCGTCCCCGCTTGGCCGGGCGCTTGGGCGCTCGATCCGGGTCGCGCCTCGGCCGCTCCGGTTTGAGCGCCCGGCGCGCCGCCGGGAAGCGCCGGCGAAGGCCTCGCGGGGGGCTCGCTCAGCGTTTTCATGAGGAGCTCGCTCGCCCCCCTGATCCTATCGGACAGGCCGTAGCCTATCGTGATCACGCGATACGGCCCATGGTCATCTTTTTTTATGAACTCGAGCATAGGGTGGTCGATGGAGTAATCGGCCGAGTAGTAGCGCGTCCCGTAGGGCGCTTCCTGCCTTTCGTCCGTTATCATCAGCATATACTTAGGCCGCTCCGGCAAGCCCCGCCCTTTAAGCCTGGCTTCCAAGAAGTCGAGGGCCGCGCCTATATCGGTGAAACGGCCGGTCGCTTCCAGGCCCCGTACGGATCGTACCAAGGTAGCCAATGCGGCCTCGTTTTGGAGTTCTCCTTCCCAGATAATGTCCTGGCCGCCGTAGAAGCCGATGACGCAGAGCCAGTCGCCGGGGATGGCGATGCGGCCGATGAGCTCCGCGGCGATATGCTCGCGAGCCCGCGGCATGGCGTCGGCCATGGAAAGGGAGGTGTCGATAAGTACGTAGAAGTCGATCGGTTCGTAGCGCTCCCCGAAAACCGGCACGGCGATTATGGTGATTAACATTATAAAAATAATCAGGTTGCGTTTCATCGAACCTTCCGTTAGAATACTCGAGTACCGATTAGCATCATGTATTTTACCGGCTTTGGCAAGCAATTTCTGGATGGAAGGGGCTTCGAGCCGGGTTTCCGATGGTTAAAGCGAGCCTTGAGGAGGAATTTGAAAGTTTCTACGATATATATGTCATTATCGTCGTCGCTTTTTTTGTCGACGCCCTTTACTTTTTTCGTGACTAGGTTACTATACGCTACGTGCGAAATCGTCGCTATATAAGGAGAGATCATGGGTGCCATAGACCTTCCCAAGAGTCCTAACGTATTCCATCCGGAGAAGCCGAGCGCGGTCGGTTCTCGCAACTCGCTCGCCCAGGAGAATCGCGACCAGCAGAAAGAGGTCGACCAGCTCCTGCACGAGGAGACCAATAAGGTCCTCCACCACATCGGATCCAAGCTGCCCAAGGAGGTGCTCGAGCGCCTCGACGTGATGGGCGGCCTCAAGGAGAAGGTGTACAACTACTTCAACCAGAACTACCAGAACATGTTCAACCGCTATATCGTCACGACCGAGGACGAGATGGTGAAGAAGGTCCGGAACTTCATCGACAAGGAAGAGATGAAGAGCCTGGCCCGCTACACCCCGAAGGAGATAGCGGCCCTCCTGGACGAAGTCGGCGGCGCCGATAAGTTCAACACCGGCGAGATCGAGAAGTCGATGGTCAACATGTTCGGCCATCTGCAGGGCCACATCCAGCGCGGCGTGAACGAGCTGGAGAACCTGACCAACAGCCTGCTCCGTCAGAAGACAGACGTCGGCGCCTTCATCCGCGGCGAGAACGCCTACTCCGTGGTCAAGTGCGCCTTCAAGGACAACGCCTGGAAGCCCAAGACCGTCGCCGACGTCAAGCTCTCGGTCAATATCCTCGATTCCGAGCTCATAAGCCCGATCTTCCACTATCAGGTCACGGTCGAGTACCTGATCAAGGACCTGATCGCCAAGCACATCATCGATACCATCGATAAGGAGATCGAGCGGCTCAAGGACCAGCTGATCGACGAGGGCAAGGAAGAGCTGAACGACACCGAGATCATCTTCGAGAAGATGAAGAAGGTGAAGGACTTCACCGACGACGACGTGGAGAACCCCAAGTCCAAGCGCTATACCATCATAGCCAAGGACCTGATGGACAGGATCAACAACCTGCGCGCCGAGATCGACCCGTCCACCTTCGACCAGCTTAACATCCGCGAGAACCTCAAGAAGATCATCGACATCGAGAACATCCGCAACCGCGGCTACAACACCGCGGTGAACAGCCTGACCTCCATCCTGGACACCTCCAAGATGGGCTATCAGTACATCGAGAACCTGAAGAACGCCCGCCTGCTCATCATCCGCGAGTACGAGGATACCGACCGCGCGGTGCTGCCCGACGAGCGCTACCAGATCCGCCTGCAGTACTACGATAACGCCCAGCTCATCGAGGAGCGCAAGGCCTACGACGTCCAGATCACCAGCTTCGAGACCGAGGTCCAGCACCTCTGGGACGTGCTGGAGATGATGTACGAGGATTCCAAGTTCCTGAAGCGCATCACCGATTTCGACGACCTGGCTAAGATCATGAAGAATAAGATCCGCCGCCGGATCAAGGAGAAGAGCGGCGATCCCCTCTACGAGGACATCGCCAAGGTCTGGGACGAGATCGCCTTCGTCAAGCCCGCCGAGACCGACGTCGAGAGCCTCAACCGCACCTACCTCTACGAGAAGGACAAGGTGAAGAACCGCCTTATCCTGATGCGCGAGAAGCTCAAGAACATGTACGCCTACCAGTACCCGATCCAGCGCCGGGTCGTGGAGGAGCGCCTGTCCTTCCTGGAGAAGGAGTTCCAGCGCTTCGACTACATGATCAACCCCTATCACATCCAGCCGGGCCTCCTCTTGGACGTGGATATCACCTCCATCAAGCGCAAGAAGGCCACCCTCGACGGCATGGCTAATGTGCTCAACGAGTTCCTGCACGGCGTTTCCAAGGGCTTCCAGGACGCCGCCTTCGCGTCCTTCAGCCGCCGTCGCTCGACGGTGCGCGAGGATATCGCCCAGTCCTTCGCGCCTCCCGGCATGGACGAGCAGCCCGAGTCCGCCGCGTCCGGCTACCTGGCCATGCTGAACGCCGAGCCGAGCGCCCCGGCCTTGCCCGAGGCTACGGCAGAGAAAGCTCCCGCGACGCGCGGCAGGAAGCCGGCGGCCAAGGGAGTCGTGGACAGCGGCAAGAAAGTAGGCCGCAAGCCCGGTCCCAAGCCCCGCAAACGGGACGAGGGCGGCATCCGCGAGCTCTAATCCCAGCGATTAGCGCCCCCCGCCCCGGGGGGCGCTTTTTTCAAATATGGAAGGATAAAGAGATGGTTAGCGCACAGAGCCAATTCGAAGCCCTCGGTAACAAGGAGAGCTTCAACGCGTCGGTTCGCCACGTTAAGGCCACGGTCGGCCTCGCCGAACGTATCGCCGGCGGCCAAAACGCCGCCGACGCCCTGGACGAACTACTAGAGGCTAAGCTCGTCGCTCCCGAGCAGGTGCCCGCCTTCGTCCACATGCTGCTCGTCAGCAAGTTCTCCTATTACAGCGCGTCTAAGAACCTCATGAGCGTCGCCGCCGAGCTAGAGCCCATCGGCGAAACGGTGCGCGCCTGGGACGCCGTCGACCTCGTGGTGGTCTATCACCATCCGGACGTCGGAGTCCTCGTCATTAACCCGAAAGATTCGGCGCAGCTCGCTAAGATCGACCGCCTGAATAAATATGAGCTCCTAAGCGTCTACGCCGGCTGCTTCGACAAGCCGGCCGATCCGAGCCTCGCGAAGAAGGCTTGCCAGGCCGTGGTCGCCCTGTTCGAGGGTTCGAAGGCTAAGGCCGATCCGGCGTTCCTCAAAGGCCCCTGCCGATATAAGGCCGCGAAGAAGGCCGCGAAGCCGGAGGCGTCCGAGCCCAAGGCCGCCAAGGCGCCCAAGGCCTCGGCTAAGAAGGCTCCCGGACGCAAGGCCAAGGCGAGCGTCGAGGCGGCCCCCGCCGCGCCCGTCGCCCCGGCGAAGGCCCTGCCGCCGCCGAGCCCCAAGCCCGGCGCCCGCATGACGCCTATGTACGCCGTCCCCGTCACGAACGAGCTCTTCCACAACGGCAACGTCGAGGCTTGGAAGCGCATCATCGAGAGCTACAAGACCAAGCATCCCGATCTTGAAGTGCTCGTCTATTACGACGGCGAGCGCATAACGAACCTGAACGCGCTCTTCAAATGGGGCAAGGTGAAGCACGGCAGCGTGATCCAATTCGCCGTGGCCGGCGAGAACATCTGCGACGTGGCCAAGCTCCAGCGCTACCTGGCGCAGGGAGCGAGCAAAATGTTCGAGGCCTTCCTCCGCGGCCCCGTCAACAGCGTCCTTCCGCTTTTCTAAGAGGAGCCGAACATGAAAGCCAACGTGCATTATTTTAGCCAGAAAGATAGCATCAAGAAGGGCGTCGACCTCGATACGCTCGGTCAGCGCGGCAGGCAGGCGAACGAGTTCGCGGAGCTCGGTTTCCCCATCCTACCGGGCCTCATCATCGATTCCCTCGCGGCCGACAAGCTCGCCGATCAAGACGTCATCGCCGCGATCAAGCCGTACGTCAAGAAGATCGACGCGATCGTCGACAAGGCCTACGGCGACGCCGCGGAGCCCATGCTCCTGAAGATCGTGATCTCCCCGAACCTCGCCATATCGAACTATCCGGCCTTGCATAACTTCGGCCTGACCGTAGATACGGTCGGCGGCTTTACCAAATTCGTCGGCGAGAATTTCGCCGCCCACGAGATCAGCTTCCTGGCCCGCGGCATGCTGAAGATCGAGGAGCGCATAGCCGAGCTCGAGGGCCGGGAGAAGGACCTGGCGGCCATCCGCGAGCGCATCGCCGCCGCCGCCGCGCCCGACGGCGCCAAGCCCGGCTCCAAGGCCGAGGCCATGATGGCGCGTTACGAGGACCTCCTACCCAAGGGCTTCTTCGACGACGCGTGGAAGCAGCTCGAGCTGGCCCTGAAGCGCATCTCTACGATGCTGGCCCTGGACGACCAGAACGACGCCGATACGGCGGTTCTCATCCAGCCCATGGTATACGGCAACTACGGCAAGAGCTCGGCCTCCGGCGCGTTCTACACGCGCAACGTGGTCGACGGCGAGAAGAAGCTCCAGGGCGAGTATTTCGTCGAGCGCTTCGACGAGATAGGCGCCACCGGCAACGACATCAACAAGATCGCCCCCAAGCACCTTAAGGAGCTGGAGCGCATAGCGCGCACCCTGGAGGACAGGCAGCGCGAGATACGGCAGATACGCTTCACGATCGAGAAGGACCGGCTCTGGCTCATCGAGCAGCGTCAGGTCATGGCTAAGAGCACCCAGGCCGACCTGCAGCTGCTCCTGGACCTTAATAAGCGCAAGGTCGTCGACGATGCCTTCGTCATCAACGCCATACAGCCGGGGCGCTTGAATGAGATCCTGCACCCGGTGGTCAACCTGGCCTCGGTGAAGAAGCTCAAGGGCGTCTCGGGCGGCATAGCCGGCGCCCCGGGCGCCGCCATCGGCCGCGTATTCTTCAGCACCGAGGCGCTCCTGGACGCGTACCGCGTCGCCCAGCAGAAGGGCGAGGACAAGCGGATGATACTCTGCATGCCCGCCACCTTCGCCGAAGACGTCAAGGCCATAGAGGTAGCCACCGGCGTGCTCTCCTGCGAAGGCGGCTATTCGGCCCACGCCTCCGTGGTCGCGCGCCAGTACGGCAAGGTATCCCTGGTGAAGCCCGAGATGCGCATCCGCGGAAAGAAGGCGACGATCGGCGAGCTGGCCGTAACCGAGGGCGACTTCATCACGGTTAACGTGCCCTATTACGGCGACCCCGAGGTGTGGCTCGGCAAGGCCGAGCTCATCGAGCCCAACCCCGCCGAGTCGGGCCTCTTCGAGTTCATCGCCATCGTCAAGAAGCACATGAAACGCTTCCACGTCAGGGCTAACGCCGACAGCCCGCGCGACGCGACCCTGGCCCTTTCGTTCGGCGCGGACGGCATAGGCCTATGCCGCACCGAGCACATGTTCTTCAACGAGAAGCGCATCAACGTCTTCCGCGAGATGATCCTGGCCGATACCCCCGAGGAGCGCGAGAAGGCCCTGGCTAAGCTCCAGGTGATGCAGCGCGACGATTTCTACGGCCTCTTCAAGGTTATGGCCGGCAAGGACGTCACCATCCGACTCTTGGACGCACCCCTGCACGAGTTCCTCCCGCACAACGAACAGGAGTTCGAGGCCTTCATGCAATATCTAGGCGGCGGTAAGGGCGGCAAGAAGGGCGCCAAGACGCTTTCTAAGGCCGAGGTCCGCGCCAGGATGGACGCCTTGGCCGAGTTCAACCCCATGCTCGGCCACCGCGGCTGCCGCATAGCCGTGAGCTACCCGGAGATCTACGCCATGCAGACCCGTGCGGTCTTCGAGGCGGCGTACAAGCTGCAGGCGGAGAAGGTCGACGTGCGCCCCGAGATCATGATACCGATCGTGATGAACGCGGCCGAGCTGAAGCTCATCGTCTACGGCAAGAAGATCGAGGGCAGGACCTACCGCGGCATCGTGGAGATCGAAGAGGAGGTCCGCAAGGCCCTCGGCGCCAAGCCCGTCGACTACCGCGTCGGCACCATGATCGAGCTGCCGGCGGCGGCCCTGCAGGCCGGCGAGATAGCCAAATACGGCGAGTTCTTCAGCTTCGGCACCAACGACCTGACCCAGACGACCCTGGGCATCAGCCGCGACGACTTCAACTCGTTCATGCCCGATTATTCCACCTTCGACCTGATAGAGGGGAACCCCTTCTCGACCCTGGCCACGCCGGTCAAGGAGCTCGTCGCTACCGCGGCGCGCCGCGGGCGCATGACCCGGCCCGGGCTGGAGCTGGGCCTCTGCGGCGAGCATGGGGCCAACCCCGACAACGTGCGTTTCTGCATGGACTCGGGGCTCGATTACGTCTCCTGCTCGCCCTATTCGGTGCCTATCGCCTGCCTGGCGGTGGCGCAGATAGAGCTTGAGAAGTCGGCAGGCTAAGTATCGCGCGGCTGGTCGATAGGCCGGCCGCGCTGGACGCCCTAAATAGCGAGGCCCCGGGCATGACGCCCGGGGCCTTCGTCATGGCCGGCGCGCTCCGCCTGGGGGAGCGCGGACGCCGACCGCGAACGGATCGCGACGTTAGCTCGTGAACTCCCAAACCATGGTCTCTTCGACGGTCTTGGCTATGGCCTTGGCCACCTTCTTGGCGTCCGCTAGGGGGACGGCCGCCTCTTTGTTGAAGGTCTTCTCGAAGAAGAGCGCCAGGCTTTCGTACATATCGGGCAGGGGGAAGAAGACGAAGGCGAAGTTGATGCCGGTGGGCTTCATGACGGTGAACGAGGTATAGGTCATGATAGGCTTCTTGGCATAGTAGATCTTCGTCTGGTTCTTACAGGTATGGAGGTTGAGCTCGTTGAAGCGGTGGGGGATCTGTTCGCTCTTGGAGCGGACGTAGGGCTCCTCCGACTTCTTGGGGTAATCCATCGGCTCGACGAGGATGTGGAGCTTCTTGCCGTCGGTCTGGAAGGTGAGGCCCTCCTCGACCGGATAGATGGATTTCACGTTGTTATACGAGACGATGTCGTAGCGCGAATACGCCGAGGCGTGCGAGAAGAACGACGAGACGAGGTAGCCGTTCTCATTGGGCAGCGCGTTCTTGCTATAGGCGTCATACAGGTCCATGGCTTTGACCGGCATCTACTATTCCTCCTCCGGATACGTCAATGAAGGATACGCTATTCTCGGCGGCTTAACAAGAGAAAGTCCGCGTTTAGCGTTGGCTCAACCTGGCGGCCAGGTCGCGGTACTTGGCAGCTAGCTCCCTGACGCCGCTCTTTTCATAGATGCGGGCCAGGTTCCTAAGGGGCCTCGGATCGGCGGGCGCTAGCTCCGCCGCCTTCGTAAAAGCCTCTACCGCTTTCTCGACCGATTTCTCCCGGTATCGCAGGGCGCCGAGCGCGAGATAGGGCTCGGGATCGGCGCGTATATAGGCGGCTCCGCGTTCCAGGAGCTCAGTCGCCATGGCCTTGGCGCCGGAGCGGTGGAGCGAGTACGCCAAGCCCAAGAGCAGCTCCGCGTTCTTAGGCTCGGCCTTGAGTAGGAGGCGATAGCGCGCGGCCGCCTCCCTGAAGCGTCCGGCGTTGCGCAGGCAGAGCGCCAAGGCCGCCTCGGCGCCGGTACCGGCTTGTCCGTAAGCGAAGCCTTCTTCGATCGCCGAGGCGGCCTCCGCCCAGCGCCGCTTGGCCATGAGCGCGTTCGCGTAGTCGCGTCGGACGGCCCCGTTATCGGGAAAAAGGCCGAGGTAACGGCCGTAGCGGGCCAAGGCCTCGTCGTCATGCCCCTGCGACTCGGCCGAGGAGATGAAGTATAGCAAGGCCAGTTCGTGGGTCGGCTCGGCGTCTAGGACGCGCCCGAGCCAACCTTCGGCCAGCTCGGGCATGCCGAGCTTATACTGGCACTCGGCGAGGATGAACATAAGCTTGGGGTCGGCGCCACGCATCCTGAGCAGGGCCTGGGCCTTCGGCAGGAGCGCCTCGGGCCGGGCGCCCGCCTTAGCGTCGCAGAGCAGGGTCAGGTATTCGTGATCCTCGGGCGAGGCCCCGCGGGCGGCGGCGGCCTTGGCGGCGGCGCGGGCCCCGGCCTGGTCGCCCAGCTCCCAGAGGGCCAGTGCGAGCCCGAGCCTGAAGTCGGCGGAGCCGGGGTCGCCCTCGGCGGCCAGCTTCCAGAAATTCGCCGAGCGATCGTAGCGCCCGAGCTCGTAGTTCGCCTGGGCGGCTATGGCCCTCATGGCCGGGTCGGCGTCCCCCTTGCGTAGCCTGGCCATAGCCGCCTCGAGCGCGGCGCGCGCGTCGCCGGCGGCCAAGGCCTCCGCGGCGCGCCAACGCTCCAGCTGCTCCTCGCTCCAGGGGGCGCCTTCCGGGCCGGGCAGGGCCGCGCCGTTAGAGCGGAGCAGCTCGAGAGCCTCCGCGCCTCGGCCGGCCGCGAGGCGTAGCGCCGCCGCCTGTATGGCCAGCTGGCGATCGTCGGGGGCGGCTCGGAGCGCATCGTCCGCGTCGGCTATGGCCTCGTCGATGCGCCCGAGGGCGCGGAACGCGCGCGAGCGGTACAGCCTAGCCGCCGGTCCGTCAAGGCCGCGCTCGATGGCGAAGCTGAGCATCTGCCTGGCCATGTCGGCCTCGCCTCGCCGTAGGATGCGCGCCGCATGTATGAAGAGGGCGTTTAGGTAGGCGTTGAAGACGCGCGCGTCGTCTGGGGCCGCCGCTACGGCGCGCTCGAGCGCCTGTACGGCCTTGTCCGAGCGCTTCAGCCGCAGATGGCACAGCCCCGACAGCGCGAGAAGCTCCGCCCGGGCGTAGCCCAAGGCCTGGGCGCGGGCGAAGGCCTTGAGCGCGTCGCGATAGAGCGCCAGCGAGGCCAGGCTGCGGCCCAGGTAGAACCAGCCGGAGGCGGCCTCCGGCGCCCGCTCGAGATAGGCGCGTATCGCGGCGACCGCGCGCCCCGGCTCGCCGCGGGCGTGGAGCGCCCTGCCCAGGTACAGCCAGGCCTCCGGCAAGGACTCGCATTCGGCGGCGATGCGGGTGAGGAGCTCCTCGGCCTCGTCGTAACGGCGGGCCGCGCCGGCTTCAAGGGCCTTCTCGAGCAAGTTCCGATACGAGGGCTTCGCCATGCCTTGACTGTATACGAGGCCGGGCCACTGGGCAAGCGCCGCCGGCCGGCTTATGATAGACGCATGCCCAAGCCTAGGAGAAAAGAACGCGTCGTCCTGCCGCTCGTCGGCGCCGCCCTCGTGGCGGCGCTCGCGATCATGGTTTGGGCCTTGGCCCTGCGCGAGCTTAGCCTACGCCGTACCCTCTTGGAGTTCGAGGCCCATCGCGCGCTCACCGCGCTCACCGAGCTCGTCCGCGAGGGACAGCCGAGCGACGCCTCGCTCCGCGACGTCCTGGGCTTCGGCCTGTACGGGGAGGACGGTTCGAGTCTCTTCGCCTACGGCGGCGCTCCCGAGCGCTTCGTGCCGCTCCGCTACGCCGACGACGCGGGCTTCCGAGCCGGCGTCCGCCTTAACCCCGGGAGCATCGTGCTCGTGCGCGCGCTGGGCGTCGCCGTCGGCATGCGTCGCGGCGCCATGATGGGCTCGCCCGGGGCCGAGGCGCTTCCGGCGCCCATGGCCCGTATGCGCCGCCCGACTCAGGGCGAACCCGTCCCGGTCTACGCGTATATCGAGTACGACCGGGCGAGCTTGAGCCGCGCGCGCCTAGCCATACTCGCTATCGCCGCCGCGGCTACGGCCCTGTTAGCCGGGCTCTGGGGTTTCGTCAGGTCGCTCTATCTGCGCTACGCCCGCTATCGAGACGAGGAAGCCCGCAATCGGGAGCTGGTGGAGCTCGGCGAGGCGGCCAGGGTCATCGCGCACGAGATCAAGAACCCGCTCGGGGTCATGCGCATCCAGTGCGCGGTGCTACGCCGCTCGCTCGGCGACGAGTCGACCAAGGGCGTGGGGATACTCGAGGATGAGATCGCCAGGATAGACCGCATGGCCGAGCGCGTCCGCGAGTTCCTACGCGCGCCGGGAGCCGAGCCCTCGGCCATCGACCTCGGCCCGTTCCTCCGGGACTTAGGAGGGCGCTACGGGGCGGCCATCGAGCTCGGGGAGCTCCCGACGGACGGCGAGGCGATCGCCTCGGCCGAGGAGGACGGGCTTCGCGCCCTCCTTGACAACCTCATCGCCAACGCCCTGGAAGCCTGCGATCGCTCCGGCTGCGCCGAGGCCCCCCGGCTATCCCTCCGAAGGCAGAAAAATGCCTGGGCGGTCGAGCTCGCCGACCGCGGTCCCGGCGTCCCCGCGGAGCTCCGGTCCCGGCTTTTCGAACCCTTCTTCACCACGAAGGAGCGGGGCACGGGCTTGGGCTTGGCGCTCGCCCGTAAGCACGCGCGAGCCTGGGGCGGCGACCTAGCCTACGCCCCGCGGCAGGGCGGCGGGGCCGTCTTCAGCCTGATCCTGCGCGCCTCCGAATAAAGAAGCCGCCCCCGACGGGGGCGGCTCCTAGAACGGATAGGCAGGATACCTACGTAAAATATACCGACGTTTAGCCGTATCGCCAAATGCCAGGGGACGATTTCGGCGGCCGGGCCTCCTTAGTACTTGGCGAAGACCTTGGCGATGACGCCGATGGCCTCGCGAAGCTCGGCCTCGCTGATGACGAGGGGGGGCGCGAAGCGGATGATGTTCCCGTGGGTCTGCTTAGCCAGGAGCCCGGCGTCGCGCAGGGCGAGGCAGACGTCCCAAGCCTGGAAGCCGTCGGTGAATACCACCGCGTTCAAGAGGCCCTTGCCGCGCACCTGAACCATGTTCTTGCAGCTTAGCTTGGCGATCTCCTCGCGGAAGATCTTGCCCAGGCGCTCGGAGCGCTCGTCCAGCTTCTCCTCCTCCAGCACCTCGATGGCGGCGACAGCGACGGCGCTGGAGAGGGGGTTGCCGCCGAAGGTGGAGCCGTGGGTGCCGGGGGTGAAGACCTTCATGACCTCATGGTCGGCTACGATGGCCGAGACGGGCATGACGCCGCCGCCAAGGGCCTTGCCTAGGCACATGATGTCCGGGCGGGCGCCCTCGTGCATCCAGGCGAAGCGCTTGCCGGTGCGGCAGAAGCCGGTCTGGACCTCGTCGCAGATGAACAGGACCTTGTTCTTGTCGCAGAGCGCGCGCACGTCCTTAAGGTAGCCATCGTAAGGGACGTAGACGCCGGCCTCGCCCTGGATGGGCTCGAGGATGATCGCGACGGTATTCGGGGTGACGGCGTCGGCCATGGCCTTGATGTCGGCGTAGGGTACGCGCTTGAAGCCGGGGACGTAGGGGCCGTAGTTGACGTAGGAATCGGGATCGTTGGACATGGAGATGGCGGCTAAGGTCCGGCCGTGGAAGTTCTCCGCCACGCAGATGATCTCCTGGTCGCCGTTCTTGACGCCCTTGACCTCGACGCCCCAGCGGCGCGCGGCCTTTAGGGCCGTCTCCACGGCCTCGGCGCCGGTGTTCATGGGCAGGGCGTGCTCGTAGCCGGTGAACTCGCAGAGCTTCTTGAGGAAGAGGCCCATGCGGTCGTTATGGAAGGCGCGGCTGGTCAGGGTGCATATGTCCGCCTGGTCTTTCAGGGCCTTGATGATCTTAGGATGGCGGTGGCCCTGATTGACGGCCGAGTAGGCGGAGAGGAAGTCGAAGTATTCCTTGCCTTCAGGATCGCGAACCTTGCAACCCTGGGCCCAGGAGATGACGACGGGCAGGGGGTGGTAGTTGTGGGCGCCGTATTTCTCGTCCAACTTAATAAAGTCTTCGCTCTTCATAGCTAGCCTCCTTGATGGCTATACGGGGCGGCCGCCCGTAGCGTATGGCGCGGCGGCCGAACTATCGTTTGCACGCAGTATACACCCGACCTTTAGAATTTGGCTAGCCGAAAAAGATAAAAAACAAACATAATTTGCTTTATAGTAAATAATTATGCGATCAGCTCGTATAAATATGCGTTGGAGCGACTAGTCAGGGCCCGTGCGGGCCTTTCAGCCCCCGACGGTCCCTACGGGCTTAAGCCCGGCGATAGAGTATGGCTTCGCGTTCGGCGTGCCTCTCGAGCGCGAGCCTCATAAGCTCGTCGAGCAAGGCCGGGTAGCTTAGGCCGCCGGCTTCGCACATCTTAGGGAACATCGAGATGCTCGTGAAACCGGGGATGGTGTTCACCTCGTTTAGATAGAGCTTGCCGTCATTCACGTCCATGAAGAAGTCGACGCGGGCCATGCCGACCAGCCCTAAAGCCGCGTACGCCTCGGCGGCGACGGCCTTGACCCGATCGAGGAGCTCCCGCTCGACCGGGGCCGGTATGAAGAGCTTGGCGCCGTCGGGATCGATATACTTGGCTTCGTAATCGTAGAATTCATGGCTCGGCGCTATCTCGCCCGGCTCGAAGGCGCGCGGCAAGGCGTTGCCTATGACCGAACATTCGAGCTCGCGAGCGTGCATGAACGGTTCGACGAGCACCTTCGTGTCGTAGCGGAACGCGTCGGCTACCAGCGCATCCCACTGTGACGGGCCCGATACCTTGGCCGCCCCGACGCTGGAGCCGGTCCTGGCTGGCTTCACGAACAGCGGCCAGCCGAAACGCCCGGCCGCTTCGTCGCGGAGCTCGGCGAGCCGGGCTTTATCGGAGGCCTGGATCGTCATGAAGGGCACGACCGGCAGGCCGCGACCCATCCACAGCCGCTTGGCGAATTCCTTATCCATGCCCAAGGCGCTACCCAGCACATCGGCCCCGACATAAGCTATGCCGGCGCATTCGAGGAGGCCCTGTACCGTGCCGTCCTCGCCGAAGCTGCCGTGCAGTACGGGGAAAGCCAAGTCCACCGTCATCTGGGATGCGCCGTGGCTACTGTAGGCGCGTAGGCCGCGCCCGGGGGCTATGAGCAGCTCCGGCCCCTGCTCGCGGAGCTCCATGAGCTCGGCGCCGGCCCGGACGTCCTCGACCACGGAGTCCGGCTGCAGTATCCATGCGCCGGCCTGGGTGACGCCGATCGGCACGATCCTATGCTCGGGCGACAGCCTGGCCGCTACGCTCGCCGCCGAACGAAGCGAGACCTCGTGCTCGCCGGACTTGCCGCCGTAGATCAACGCCACTTTCATCGAACGCTCCCTTCGTAGCCCAGCTCGGCCAAGGCGCGCCCGGCTTCTTCTATCTCGTCCCAGGGTATGGACCCCGAGGCGTAGTCGATCGTGCCCTCATGGCCCTTGCCGAGGAGTAGGACGGCGTCGCCGGGCTCCGCTAGCGAGAGGGCCTTGCGGATGGCCGCGGCGCGATCGGGTATGAGGAAGAGCTCCCGGCCGCGCTCGAGCCCGGCGCAACCGGCGGCTATATCCTCGAGCAGGGCCATGGGCTCCTCCCCGCGCGGGTCCTCGTCGGCGAGGATGACGACGCCGCAGTGCTCGGCGGCTATCCGCCCTTGCTCCGGCCGCTTCTTCACGTCGCGCTCGCCGCCCGAGCCGAAGACGGCTATCAGCTTGCCCGAGACCCGCTCCTTGAGCGGCGGTAGTATCGTCATGAAGCTGGACGGCGTATGGGCGTAGTCGACCAAGACCTCGAAGGGCTGGCCGCGGTCGACGCGCGTCATGCGGCCGCGGACGGGCTCCATACGGGGCAGGAGGGGTACGAGGCCGCCTAGGGCGAGGCCGGTCAGCTTATGGACGCAATAGAGGGCCGCCAAGGCGTTCTCGACGTTGAAGGCGCCGGGCAGGTTGATGCGGGCCGGGTAGCGGCTTCCGTCGGCGAGTACGACGTCGAAGTCGGCGCCGAGCTCGTCGAGGGCTATGCCTTCGGCCCAGATATCGGCCGCGCCGGGGCTTTTCATGCTGTAGGTATACACCGGCCGCCTCGTCGCCGCCCTGAAGTAGTCGGCGCTCTCGTCGTCGACGCAGCAGAGGCCGAAGGCGGGCAGGGCGGCCGGGGCGCGGCCGCCTATGGCCTTTTCGTGGCCGTGCAGGTCCAAGGCCCGGAAGAGGTTGGCCTTGTCGTCGCGGTAGCGCTCCCAGGTCCCGTGGAATTCCAGGTGCTCGTGGCGTACGTTGGTCATGATGGCCGCGTCGAAAAGCACGTCGCCGAGCCGGTTGGTGCGCGGCGAGAGGCCGTGGGACGACGATTCGACCACGGCGTACTCGAGGCCGTTGGCGGCCATGGCCGCGAGGCGCTCGTGCACCGTCGTGGCCTCCGGCGTGGTCTGATGCTTGGGATTGGGGAGGACGCGCTCGGCGTCGCGGTATTCGACCGTCGAGACGAAGCCGGCCTTCTTGCCGGCCAGGTCGAGCAGGCGGTAGACCAGCCAGGTGACCGTGCTCTTGCCCTCGGTGCCGGTCACGCCGACCACGGCGAGGCGCCGGCTCGGCGAGCCGTAGAATTCGTCGGCCGCGGGCGACATGGCGCGGCGGCTGTCTTCTACCTTGAGGTAGGCCACGCCCGGACGGTAGGAGGGAAGCTCCTTCTGGGGCACGACCGCGACCGCCCCGGCGTCCAGCGCCCTCTCTACGAAGTCGTGGCCGTCGACGTGCAGGCCCGGCAGGGCGAAGAAGAGGTATCCGGGCTTGGTCTCGCGGGTGTCGTAGGCCAGGCCGGCGACGTCGCGGCCGAGCTCCCCCCGGGTCTCCAGCGGCCCGATCCGGGCCGCGATGTCTAAAAGCGAAGGATTCATAGGAGCATGGTAGTCCCGCTTAAGGGCCTTACGCAAGGGCGGGCTTATGGCGAAATTAAGGCTATAGGCGCCCGGGCGGCCGGCGGCTTGCTAACCGGCCGGTCGCCTCGTGGAGTCTAGAGCGGGAAGGCGAATTGCAAGGTGCCGTAGATGAGGTAGGGGAAGGCCTCTTGGGTTTCCGAACCCACGAAGGTCATGGCTCCCAAGCCGAGCCGGCCGGACTTGCCGAGCTTAAGGAAGGCTGCGAGCTCGGGCATAACCATGCGGGTATCGAGCGTCCCGTTGGCGATCGCCCCGAAATAGAAGAGGAACCCCCCGCCTACCGAGGCCTGGAGCACGATCGGATGCAGATCCAACTCGGCATAGACCGTCGGCCATGCGAGGTTGATGATGAGGAGCGTATAGGCCTTCAACCCTACTCCCACGCTGATCGGTCCGATCGTAGGGTTGAAGCTGATCTGGGCGAACGGAAGGGGGATGAACGAAGGGACTTCTAGCGGTTCGTCGCTGATCCCGTCGATGCCGCTAATGCCGACGTACATCGGCGCATTAAAGCCTACGTCCACCCTAAACTGCGCGAACGCCGCGGGGGCGGCGAGGAAGAGGAGCGCTACCAGCGCTATGGCTACCTTTTTCATGGCGAGCCTCCTTGTCTAACTTAAGGCTAAGTGTAGCGCGTTTCTTCCCCGCGCGCACGTTAACAGTGCGCCGGCGCGGCGCGTTTAGAAGCTTCGATTCTTGATGAGGCCCCGCCGCTTTGATAGTATGGGCGGGCGGAGGCCAGCGATGTTTACGGTTCGCGTCGAGGCCGATTTTTCGGCCGCCCATCACCTAACCCAGTTCTATGGCAAATGCGAGCGGCTCCACGGCCATAACTACAAGGTTCGGGCGTACGCGGCGGGGACCGACCTGGATAAAGCCGGCATGCTGGTCGATTTCGGGGTCCTCAAGGGCTGCCTTCGCGCGGTCCTCGAGGGGCTGGACCACGGCGACCTGAACGAGCTACCCGAGTTGGAGGATTCCCCTTCGGCTGAGCGTATCGCCCGCTACATCTTCAAAGCCATGCTGAAGAGGGAGCCGGGCCTGCCGCTGACCGCCGTCGAGGTTTTCGAGACCGCTACGAGCATGGCTCGGTATGAGCCTTAGCCCGCCCGAACGGTGGGATCCGTACCTAAGCGCCCAGCTCATCCCGTATTTGGGCAATAAGCGAGCCCTCCTGCCGCACCTTTCGCGCGCCTTCGGGGAACTGGCCGAAGGCTTTTGCCCCGCCGTGTCCGGCCCCGTCCGATTCCTGGACGCGTTCGCCGGCAGCGGCTCGGTATCCAGGCTGGCTAAGCGCCTGGGCTTCAAGGTCGCGGCCAACGATTGGGAACCGTATAGCAAGGCCCTGAACGAATGCTGGCTCGCCATGGGGCCTAAGGACTTGAAGGCGGCCTTCCCCTGCGGCGTAGAGGCCGCCTTCGAGGCGTGGAACCGCATGCATCCCGGGCACCCGGCCTATGACGGCGCGGCCTTCGGCGAGCCCTACCTGGCCCGATGGTACGCGCCCGAGCGGACCGAGGCGCCTAGGCTCGGCCGGGAGCGGCTCTTCTATACGGCAGAAAACGCCCGCTTTATCGATTCGGCGCGTAACCGACTGGAGCTCGATTATCCGAATCCCGAGCCCGGTAGCCCGGCGTACCATGCGCGGACCGCCCTGCTCGGCGCCATCCTCCTGGAGGCGGCGGTCCACAGCAATACCTCCGGCGTCTTCAAGGCCTACCACCGCGGCTTCGGCGGCCACGGCAAGGACGCGCTGGGCAGGATCATGGCGCGCATGGAGCTCGAGCCGCCGCTGCTGGCCGAGGGCCCCGCCGTCGAGCTCGCATCGACCGACGCCGCGGCCTTCCTATCCGGGCGATGCGCCGACATCGTCTACCTCGACCCCCCGTATAACCAGCACCAATACGGGTCGAACTACCACCTGTTGAATACCATCTGCCGCTGGGATCGGCCGCCCATGCCCTTGGAGCTCGGCCCCGACGGGAGCCTTCT
>CALKWG010000505.1 GCA_938004315.1 uncultured Spirochaetaceae bacterium | reverse complement strand
TGCTTGGTGATGCCGGCGGCCTCCTCGAAGAGGTAGCGCCGCTCCTCGGGCTTGCTCGACAGGATCTGGTCGATGCGGCCCTGCTCCATGACGGAGTAGGCGCTCTTGCCTATGCCCGTGTCCCAGAAGAGCTCGCGGAGCTCTTTGAGCTTGGCCGGCTGGCCGTTGATATAGTATTCGCTCTCCCCGGAGCGGTAGAGGCGGCGCTTGATGGCTATCTCGGGCATGTCCAGCTGCAGGACGCCGCGTTCGTTTGAGATGGTCAGGGTCACCTCGGCGACGCTCAGGGCCTTGCGGCTCTCGGTGCCGTTGAAGATGATGTCCTCCATCGACTCGGCGCGTAGCGAGCGGGCGGACTGCTCGCCCACGACCCACTTGATGGCGTCCACGACGTTGGATTTGCCGCAGCCGTTGGGCCCTAAGAGGGCTGAGATACCCTCGGAGAAGTCTATCTTGGTGCGGTCGGCGAAGCTCTTAAAACCGAATACTTCGAGGCTTTTTAGGAACACGGGATGGGTACCTCGTTCTTTAGCTAAGATCGAGCGTGGATACTAGCACGGGATAGCGCGCGCTGACAATAAAGCCCCCGCCGGCGGCGGGGGCTCGTGGGCTTCCTAGGGCCGGCGCGCCGCGGATGCGGGGCGCCTCGACCCGGCTTTAGTCCTCGTCCTGCTTGACCAGGAGCTCGTAGACGGCCTGCGGGTCCGCCGCCTGGGCGATGGCCTCGCGGAGCTCGTTGTTCTTGAGCTTGGCGCTGAAATACGACAGGGTCTGCAGGTAGTAGGCGTGCTGGTTATACGCCGCGGCGATCATAAACAGGAGCCTGACCGGTTGGTCGTCGAAGGCGTTGAAATCCTGGATATCGCAGCGGCTGACGCCGACGGCCACGACCAGGTCGGTTACGCTGGAGAGCCGTACGTGCGGTATGGCGATGCCGCGGCCGATGGCGGTGCTCATCAGGTCCTCGCGGCGGAGGATCTCGGAGACGATCTCCTGCTTGCTCTTGATCTGCGGCGCGGCGGCGAGGCGCTCGGCCAAGGCGATCAGGGCCTCGCGCTTCCTCGGGTAGTCCAGGAAGACGACGCGGTCGGGCGACAGGACGTTGCGCATGCGCACCGGGTGGATGGAGGCGACCGGCTTGTTCGAAGAAAGCCGCTCGTTCACCCAGCGCTCGATCTCGCTCTTCTTGAAGCGCCAGACCGTGCCGATCTTACCGGCGGGAATCTCGCCCTTCTGGGCCCAATCGTAGACCGTGCGCTCGGAGACGCGCAGGTACTTGGCAACTTCTTCTATCGTTAGGATGTCGTCATCCATTAGACGCCCCCGTACAGTATGATTTGCGGCCATTTTCAAATAAAAGTGAAGGAATGTCAAGAGAGGATGGACGGGGCGGCGTGGCGCGAGGCATGGGACCCGCGCATATCGGGGTCGATCGATGCCGGATCGCCGCGCTCGCCGCCAGGGCTTAGCGGTCCAAGGCGTCGTCGATCTCCCCGCCCTTCCATCCCAGGCCTTTTAAGAAGCCCTTGAGCTCGGCCGGGTCGACGAGCCCGGAGCGTTCAGCCGCGTCGCGGATGAACCCGGGGCGGGACTCGCCGTCCAGGAGCTCCGCCAAGGCCAGTTCGACGGCGCCTCGCTCGACGCCGCGGGAGGCCAGGCCTAGTCGGAGGCTCGCCGGGCCCTCGGCCCGACGGCGCAGGCGCTGCCGGATCCAGGCCGCCGCGAAACGCCGATCGCAGAGGAGGCCTTCTCTTTCAAGATGATCGAGGGCGGCGCGAAGCGGCTTTCTATCGTGGCCTTTGAGCGAGAGCTTCCGCTCGAGCCCAGCCCGATACTGCTCGGCGCGATAGAGGAGCGCCGTCGCCGCGGCCTCGGCCTCGGTGCAGGCGGCGGCGTAGGCCAGCTCGGCGTCGTCGACGACCGCGCCGGGCTCGGGCGCGGCGGCTCCGTCCCCATAAGCGAGGTATCGGGCCTTAAAATGAACGAGGGAGCCCCCCGCGACCGTCGCGACGACGGCGCCGTGAGCTCCCTCTTTAACGGATTCGATGAGCGCCATGGGCGGCGGCTCGACTCCGGGCTTAGCGCTTGGAGAACTGGAAGCGCCTGCGGGCGCCGCGCTGGCCGTACTTCTTGCGTTCCACCATACGGGGGTCGCGGGTAAGCATGCCGTTGGCGCGCAGGGACGCGCTGGAGGCCGGGTCGACCTGGCTCAAGGCCCGGGCGATGCCGTGGGTGCAGGCGCCGGCCTGGCCGCGGGGGCCGCCGCCGGTGACGGTGATCACCACGTCGAACTTGTTTTCGTTGGCGGTAACGATGAGGGGCCTGCGGACGGCGCCGGCCTCTTCGGCGATGGGGAAGTACTTATCGAGCTCGATGCCGTTGACGACAATTTTGCCCTGGCCGTCGCGGAGGTAGACGCGGGCTACGGCGGTCTTGCGTCGGCCGGTTCCTATGCCAAGATTCCTGATCATCAGTGCTACCTCTCTTAGACTTCGATGGCGACGGGCTTCTGGGCCGCGTGCGGATGGTCGGCGCCGGCGTAAACTTTGCAGTTCAGCGCGAGCTTGCGGCCCAGCGGGCCCTTCGGCAGCATGCCGCGGATGGCCTTCTCGAGCGGATCGGTCGGATGGCGCTCGATCAGCTTGTCGAAGGTGACTTCCTTGAGGCCGCCCGGGTAGCCGGTGTGCTTATAGTACACCTTCTGCTCGCGCTTGCGCCCGGTCACTTCGATCTCGCCGGCGTTGATTACGATGACGTAATCGCCGATCTCCTGATGGGCGGTGAAAAACGGCTTGTGCTTGCCGCGGAGGAGGTTCGCCACCTTCACGGCGACGCGGCCGAGGCGCTGGCCCTTGGCGTCGATAACGAACCAGGCGCGGGGAGCCTCGGCGGGCTTAACGAATACGGTCTTCATGAATCTGTACCTTCACCTGAGTTGAGAGGCGCAGGAAGAACCGACGGGGCTCGGCGTTCCGCGCGCATCCGGAATGTTACAAGCGTCCTTTCGCCTAAAAAGGCGGAGGACTTCGCCCCGCGCCGCGATATAAGCATCATACCGCCGCGTCAAGGCTCGCAGTTTTACGGTCCAAACAGCGGTCGGAATAATCCCATACTCCGCAGGCAATGTCAAGCTATGCGAAGCGGGCTTAATCCTTCTTCTCGGCCTTCGCCTCTTCGGCCTCTTCTTTCTTAGCTTCGATGCGGTCCTTGATATCGGCGACGCCTATGAACGCGGCGATGAGGCCGATAAAGGCGGCCATGACCGGCAGCGAGCCGCGCAGGAAGGCCAGGACATCGGCTCCCCAGGCTAAGGGGCCGGGTAGGACGGCGAAGACGGCGAAGGCCATGAGTACGATACCGACGATGAGCGCTACCATATGACATCCTCCATTAAATTACGAACGAACGGACTAAAGAATACCCAAAGCCGCCGCTTCGTCAAGCGCGGAGCTCGGTTCCCCCCGCCGTTGCCCCGAAGCGGCGCGCTCCGTATACTAAAGCGCCCGGCCGGCGCGCCGCTTCACCGCGCCTTGCCGTGAAAGGATGAGCATGATACCCAACGGAGCCCTCGTCTCCTTTAAGAATAAGCCGGCCGTCGCCCGCCGCGACGGCGACAAGCTCGAGCTCCTAGGCTTCGGCAAGGAAGCGCCGCGCGTCCGCGACAAGGACGTCGAGCTTATCCATCCGGGCCCGCTTTCCGCCCTGCCCGCCCCCGCCCAAGGCGGCGATTTCGATACGGCCTGGGAGATGTACGCCGGCGGCGCGGCCGAGCTCGCGGAGTTCGCCGAGCTGGTCTTCGGACGCGACGGCCCGGCGGAGCGCCTGGCGGCATGGGCGGAGGCCCAACGAGGCCTGCCCTTCCGTTGGGAAGGCGGCCTCGTGCACGCCCTGGGCGCCGAGGAGCGGGAGCGCGAGGAATCCAAGCGCAAGAAGAAGGAAGGCGAGGCCGCCGAACGCGCCGATTTCATCGCCCGGGCCAAGGCCGGCCGGATAGAGCCCGGCGACGAGCGCTGGCTAGGCGAGATAGAAGCCTTGGCCCTGGGTAAGACGCAGAAGTCCAAGAACGCGGCCGAGGTCGGAGCGGGCGACAGCCCCGAAACGGCCCAAGCCTGGCTTATCAAAGCGGGGGTTTGGTCCGCCGCGATCAATCCCCATCCGGCTCGCTCGGGCCACCCGTCCAAGGCGCCCGAGCTGGACCTGGGGCCCGACGACGACCGCGGCCGCGTCGACCTAGGCGATATGCAAGCCTGGGCCATAGACAACGCCTGGAGCCACGACCCCGACGACGCGGTCTCCTGGGACGGAAAGGCCGTCTGGGTGCACGTGGCCGACCCCGCCTCCGCCATAGCCCCGGACAGCCCGGCCGACGTGGAGGCCGCCGACCGCTCCGGCACCCTGTACCTGCCCGAAGGCAGCATCCCCATGCTACCCGACCTGGCCCTCGAGCGATTCGGCCTCGGGCTTTCGGAGCGCTCGCGCGCGCTATCGTTCCGCATCGAGCTTGACGACGAAGGCATGATCGCCGCGGTCGAGCCCATGCCGAGCTGGGTGCGGGTCACGCGCCGCTCCTACGAGGCCGCCGACGCGGAGCTGGGCTCGGGGCCGCTGGCCGAGCTTGCGCGCATCGCCGAGCGCCGGGCCGCCCTCCGAGCCGGCAACGGCGCGGTCGATATACGCATCCCGGAGGTGCGGGTCTGGGTCCGCGACGGGCAGGCCCGCGTCGACGCCGTGGGGGATTATAGGTCGAGCGCCGTGGTCCGCGAGCTGATGGTGCTCGCCGGCGAGGGCGCGGCCCGCTGGGCCTTCGGCCGGGGCCTACCCTTCCCGTATTACAGCCAGGAGGCCCCCGGATCGCAGGAGGGGCTGCCGCCGGGCCTGGCCGGCGAGTTTGCCAAGCGCCGGCTCATGCGGGCAGGCATGGCCGGCGCCCAGCCGCGGGCCCACCAGGGCCTGGGCGTCAGCATGTACGCCCAGGTGACGAGCCCCCTCAGGCGCTACGCCGACCTCCTGGGGCACCAGCAGATCAGGGCGGCCTTGGCCGCCGACCGCGGCGAGGACGCCGCCCCTCCCCTGCCGGCGGACGAGCTGTCCATGCGCCTGGCGCGCGCGGCCGCCGGGGGAGCGGCCCTCCGCAAGGCCGAGCGCCAAAGCGAGGCGCACTGGACCTTGGCTTACCTCCTAAGCCGGCCCGCTTGGGAGGGCCGCGGCGTAGTCGTGCAGACGGGCAACGACGCCCTCGTGTACCTGCCCGAACTCGGCATGGAGACCAAGCTGCGCGGCGGCGGCCTCGAACTCAATCAGGAGCTCCGCATGCGCTTCCTTAAGGCCGATCTAGCCAAGTTGGACGCGAGCTTCGAGGCCATATAGGGGGAGGGCCGGCCTCGGACTCGGTTGACCAGGGGCATAAGGTACTCTATTCTAGGCCTGCATATGGAACAGAAAGACTACCGCCTCGCGGCGATCATGTACACGGACATCGTCGGGTTCTCGCGCATGATGGAGAAGGACGAGGCCGGCACCCTCGAGCTACTCCATTACCATAACAAGCTCGTGAGCGAGGCGGCGGTCAAGCGGCGCGGCACGGTGATCAAGACCATCGGCGACGCCTTCCTCGTCGACTTCCGCAACACGGTCGACGCCCTGCAGTGCGCGATGGACATACAGGCCGAGCTGTACGAGCGCAACAAGGCCGGCGGCTCCGCCCCGCTGCTCCTGCGCATCGGCGTCCATTTAGGCGACATCTATTTCTTCGAGAACGACGCCCTAGGCGAAGGCATCAACATAGCCAGCCGGCTACAGTCCCTCGCGCGGCCCGGCTGCATCTGCTTCTCCCAGGACGTGTATAACCAGGTCCTCAACAAGATCGATTTCAGGGCCGACAAGCTCGGCAAGGTCTCCTTGAAGAACATCAGCAAGGAGATACACGCCTACGAGATAGCCAGCCCCAATATCGAATTCGACCCGGAGCGCGATAAGCCGCGCCAGGGCTTCATCAAGGAGCCCCAAGCCGGCGAGACGATCCCCGCGCCCAGGCCTAAGGCCGCGCCGAGCCTCGAAGAGGCCAAGGCGGAGATGGACGCGATCAGGGCGGCCATACTCGACGACATTAAAAAGGCCGGCCGGCGCTTGAGCGTCCGCGAGGCCTTGGATAAGTACGGCGATCGCGGCGTCGAGGCCCAGGAAGTCATCGCCGCCCTCGCGGACCGCGGCCTCCTCCTAAAAACCGGCGCGGGGGCCGACGCGGGCAGGGGCGCCGATAGAAGCCAGCCGAGCTCCTCGGACCTAGCCGGCGACATAGGCAAGGCCGTCGAAGGCATAGCCCGGGCGATCCAGGAGCAGGTGGTCAACTGGCAGGAAGCCGGCAAGGCGGGCGAAGGCCGAGGGGACGGCTTCAACTATAACTTTACATACGGAAATTCGAAAGGCGACGCCCGCGACCGCGGCCGGGCCGGCCGGGGGTCGCGGAGCGAAGTCCGCGACGAGCTCCGCGAGGCCGCCCGCGAGATTAAGCGGGAGATCAGAGCCGCCGTCCGCCCGGTCATGGACGAGAAACGCGCGCTCAAAGAGGAGCTCAAGCGCCATAGCGAGGAGCTCGGTACCGGCAAATGGGACGCCGAGCTCAAGGACTCGGACTACTTCAAGCCGGGAACCGAGGACCTAGAGTCGGATTTCAACCGCTACCGCGATAAGGTCGAGGACAAATCCCGCAAGACCGTCGCCGGTTTCATGGGCAACCTCCTGTCCTTCGTAGGCGTCAACGCCCTGCTCTGGTATATCAACACGCGCTTCGCCCCCGGCTTTATGTGGGCCGCCATCGTCACCGCCGGCTGGGGCACCGGCGTCGTTAGCAACTTCTTCGCCATGCTCCGGGGCCGCGCCAAGATAGCCGAGCTCGAGCGCATGCCGGCCCTCGGCGGCGAGTCGCTCGACGCGTACAAGAAGCTCAACCGCGTACGCGACAGCATGGCCATGCATACGGCCAGCGTCCTCTCGGTGCCCCCCCTGCTGTTCACCATCAACCTGCTCACGAGCCCCGGCTTCCTCTGGGCGGCCATACCTTCGGGCATCATGGCCCTGAGCTTCCTCGGGCACCTGGCCTCCTACCCGGTCACCAAGAACGGCCTCGTCAAGAAGATCCTCAGGCTCGAAGGGGCCGGCTCGTGGCGCGAGCTCCTGGCCGGAGGCAGGGAGCGGCGGAACGCCGCGAAGGCGGCCGGCCCCTACGCCGGCCTCTACGCCGAGGCGGTCGCCGCTCGCGACGACATCGCCCGGGCCGTCAAGGCGGACAAGGCCTACGCGGCCGAGTTCGGCAAGGACATCCTGCCGAGCCTGGATCGCTACGTGGGCCAGGTGAAGCTCCTCACCCAATCGATCAACGAGATCGACGAGCTGGTCGCCGGCATCCCCTTGGCCGACCTGGCCAAGGATAAGGCCGAGATGCAGAAGAAGATGGGCGCCTCCGACTCGAGCTCGCTCAGGGCGGAATACAAACGCTCCATCGAGGAGATCGAACGCCAGGTGAAGGCCTCGAAGGATCTAGAAGATCAGCGCGAGGTCCTGAAGCTCCGATTAAGCTCGTCGGTCAACTCGCTTAAGCAGCTCAAGCTGGACATGGCGCGCATGAAGGCCCTGCCTCAGTCGAGCGAGCACGAGGCCATCGAGGAGATCCGGCGCAAGGCGAGCGCCATGGCCGGCTACCTGGACGACCTCAAGGCCGGCTACGACGAGAGCGTCAAGGATCCCTTCGAGGAGCTCGAGCGCCTGGCGGCCGAGGCCGACGCGCGCAAGCGCCTGGAGGGGCCGGACCGGGATTAAGTCGCGCCGCCGGGATCGCCGTCGATCCGGCCGGCGTTGACAATCCGGGACCCTTCGCCGTACACTGCGGCCCGTCGCGCACGACTCGGTAGCTCAGTTGGATAGAGCGGCTGCCTCCTAAGCAGCAGGTCGCAGG
>CALKWG010000504.1 GCA_938004315.1 uncultured Spirochaetaceae bacterium | reverse complement strand
GCCGGCGCCCAGCGCCTGGCCAGCGAGGTAGAGAGCGGCGTGGGCGAGATAAAGGCCGGCATGGGCGACATCAGCTCGGCCGCCGGCGCCGTGGCTGGGCTGTCGGAGCGCGTCGGCCAGGTTATCCAGGCCCTGGACGGCGAGCTTAAGCGCTTCAAGACCGAAGGCGCCTGCGCCGAAAACGGCGGCGCCGAAGTCGGCGGCCCCGAGGGGCTCTCCCAGGCCGACGTGGACGCCGACCCGGGTTCGGAAGGCGATTCAGGCTTCCTGGACGCCGAGGAATTCTAAGCCGCCCTACGGCAGGGGCAGGAAGCCTCGGCCGAAAGCGTAGGCGCCCGGCAGATAGAGGATATGATTGCGCGCCCGCACGCCGCTATCGGGGTCGTGATAGGTCGCGAGCGAGCAGGCCGCATAGGGATAGGCCCGCTTGAGCGCGGCCAGCAAGGCCGCCTCGTCGCGAAGAACGAGGGGCATGGCGGCTGCCGCGAACGCGTGTTCGGCCAGGGCCACGGCTAGGAGCTCCTGCGAGCGCCCCGGCCAAAAGGCCGCCCGGCCGCGGGCGCCGCGGGCCAGGGCCAGGGCGTCCAGCGCCCGCGCCAGCTCCGCTGGTTCCTCGGCGCCGCCGTAGCGCAGGCCCAGGGGCGGCGGCGCGCACTCGAGGTAGGACAGCCCCTCGTCCAAGGCCGCGTAGAGCAGGCGCTCCGAGAGCTCGGATAGCTCGGTCCCTATCGCGGGCCGGGCCGCGGCCCCGCCCGCGGAAGCGGATTCGCCGGCGGCGGCCTTAGCCAGCTCGCGGGCCAGCGCGTTCGCTTCCAGGCGGAGTTCGCGCGAGCCGAGCTCGACGAACGCGAAGAACAGGCCGCGGGCCTCCAGGGCCGTCCTAAGCGCCTCGCGCTTGGCCAGGACCGCCGGACCGGGAGCCCTGACGCCGGTCAGGATCAAGCCGCCCGCCTCCATGGCCAGGGCGGCCCGCGTAGCCGATTCGGCCCAAGCCTTGGGGTTCAGGCCGAGGACCAGGTCGGCGGCGGCCTGCATGGCCAAGGCGTCGTCGGGGTAGCCCTCTGAAACCAGGATGAGCTCGGGCCGCGCCTCGCGCAGGGCCTCGAAGAGGCCGACCGTCCCCAGGGGCGAGCCGACGGCCACCACGGCCCTCAGGCTCTCCTCCTCGGCCGCGGCCAGGGCGGCCCGCCAGCCGGGGGAGTCGGGGCCGAAGCGCCCCGGGCCGTAGGCCAAGACCCTGAGCGCTCCGGCGGGCAGCGCCGCCTTGAGCGGAGCGGCCCTGTCGGCAAGCACGAGGACCGCCAGGGGGGCTTCGGGCAAGGATTCCTCGGCGGCGGGCTCGACGCCGGGATCGACGGCCGCAGATTCGGGGGCGCATGAGGCGAAGGCGCATGATACGAAGGCGATGGCGGCTAGGAGCCGGCCGATGCGGAGGCGATGGTCCATAGCCCCGGACTATAGCACGGGCTTTCTTTTAGCGTCCATTTGGGGTATGATGCCGCATCTTTTTCGGCATAGGGGCGTCCATGCGATTCCTTCCAAGGCGTTACCTAGAAGAGTTCTTCCTGTATTCAAGCCAATTCGTACTCTTCTATATAATCATCCTGTTTACGAGCCCCTCGGTCATACGCCCCGACGGCCTGGCGCTGATCTCCTTGGCGGGCTTCCTGCTGTTGCAGATCGGCCTCCTGGCGCGCTACGGCCACCGGCCTCAGGCGCGCTTCGCCTTCTCGTTCATGACCCCGATAGGCTACAGCGCCATGCAGGCCCTCTCGGGCCGCCTGCAGAGCTTTGACATGGCCAGCTTCTTCCTCTGGACGACGGCGATCTACCTAGGCGGCATCCAGGCCCTGTCCATGCTCTTCAGGCGCAAGTGGCCTAAGCGCATCGCCGAGATCTTCCTCTCCCTAGGCACGGTCTTTACCTTCATCTTCTTCTATTTCTACCTGGACCTGCGCCTGGGCTCCACGCGCGCCTACGAGGCCGGGGAGCTGGGCTACGACGGCCTCATAGCCGCCCTGTCCTTGGGGAACTTCGGGCCGGCCTTCGTAGCCTTCGCCTCGTCCACCCAACATATCTTCTTCATGTTCGGCTCGTTCATGTTCGGGCTCTTCCAGGTGAGCGACAAGATCAAGCAGATATCCTTAAAGACCCGGCTGGACGCGGTCTACGCCGTCATGGAGCCGCCCAAGCCCGAGTCGGAGGAGCGGGCCGCCCTGCGCTCGAGCCAAACCAAGGACGTGGCCATACTCTACGGCGACATCTGGAACTTCACGCCGATAGCGGAGAAGGAAGGCCCGGGCGCCACGATAGGGCTCCTCAACCGCTATTACGCACTCTGGGACCTGGTGGTACGGCGCAACGGCGGCGTGATAGACCAGTTCGTGGGCGACACGGTGATCGCGGTCTTCGGCCTCCTCGGAGAATCGGACGCCTGCGACAAGGCGGTGGACTGCGCCGAGGACTTCCTGCGCGAGTTCGTCTATCTGCAGGAGGACCTGGCCGAGCACCGCCTGCCGCTCATCAAGCACGTGGGCCTGGGGGTGCACGCGGGCAAGGTGGCCGCCGGCGAGCTTTCGGCCGCCTCGGGCGCCTCGCGCGTAGCCGTGGTGGGCGAGGCGGTGAACATAGCCGCCCGCCTGGACTCCCTGTGCCGCGAGTTCAAGCAGGAGCTCTTAGTCTCGTCCTCGGCCTACAAGATGCTCAGCCTGGAGCGCCAGACCCGCTTCCAGCCCATGGGCGAGGTCCTGTTCCGCGGCAAGACCCAGCCCCAGGCGGTGTACGGGAAAAAGTAGACGAGGTATATTGTGAGACGAGCATAAAGGAAGTGAGCACATGCCTATCAGTGATTTTCCCTTTGAGATTCAAGAGAGATATAAGCTTCACGAGTGGAAGCATGCTACGGCGATCTTAAAAAACGACTTCCCCGTCGAATGGAGCGATTTACTCGAACTTCTTAGCCAATTCCGTCTCTATAAATCGTGGATCACGACGCCAGGTGGCAGGAAATCAAAAGTCGCCGAATGGGTTGACGGCTTTATGTCGGCGCGAGGATGGGTAGAAAAACAATTCCTGACCTCCGTCACCGTCGATGCCACCCGAATAGAAACCCCTACCCATAAGGTGGATTCATTTAAGAATCGCATCGCCCTTGAGCTCGAGTGGAACAACAAGGATCCTTTCTTTGATCGCGACCTCAACAATTTTAGGTTACTCTTCGATCTTAGGGCAATTAGCGTAGGCATCATCATAACGCGATCCGACGAGCTCCAACATATTTTCGACCTACTGGGACGCGGCTCTTCGTACGGTTCGTCGACGACCCACCTATCAAAACTGTTGCCTAGAATCGAAGGCGGCGGCGGCGCGGGCTGTCCACTCTTGGTCATCGGATTGACGAACAAGCTCTATACGGAGAATGAATCATGAGCGCCGCTGAGGATTTTGCCTTCTTTATCGACGGGCGTAGTTTTACGACGATATTAGCCGATCCGCCATGGCAGTTCACTAACCGTACCGGTAAAGTAGCGCCGGAGCATAAAAGACTGAGCCGATATCCCACCCTCGGACTTCAAGAAATTTGCGATATACCCGTGCAGGACGCGGCTTATTCTGACGCGCATTTATACCTCTGGGTCCCTAATGCCCTCCTACCTAGATCGGAAGAGCGTCGTGTAGGGAAAGAGTGTAGATCTCGGTGGT
>CALKWG010000503.1 GCA_938004315.1 uncultured Spirochaetaceae bacterium | reverse complement strand
CGGCGAGTAGGCGATAAAGGACGTTGGCTGGCCCGTGCCTAAGACGCCGGATTCGTTGCGGCCCCAGGTCCACAGGCTGCCGTCGGCCATGACGGCGGCGGAGCAGTTGGGGCCCGACGAGAATGCCGCCACCCGTCGATCCGGCGTAGCCGCGACCGTATCCATCGCCGGATTGGTACAGCCCAGAACGCTCAAGACCATCGCCGCGGCCAAGGGATACACGACTATCATAGCTTTCATTTTTTTCCTCCTCATGGGCAAGCTGCTTTAGTATTCGTTTTTTTATTCGCTTTTGACCTTGTACGAAAGTACAGTTCGCACGGGCGCATCGTTTGCCTTCTCGCCAGGGATGCTCTGACGACGATCCCGCGGGGCTTCGGAAGCCAGCTGCCTTCCCCCCGCGCTTGCCGCCTCGAACATCCATGAGTAGACTTGTAGCCATCTACGGCCGATGGCCCGCGCCGCCCGTCGGGGGCAGCTTTGGCCGCGCGGCCGGAAGGGAAACGTACATGAAAGCCATTCCGTATCTTTCGTTCAACGGCGATTGCGAGGAGGCGGTCCGCTTCTACCACGCCGCGCTCGGCGGGAAGCTCGAGATCATGCGCTACGAGGACCTGCCGGCCGGCGGCGGCATGCCCCCCGCGGGCGAAGGCTGGGCCAAGAAGGTCATGCACGCGTCGTTAGGCTTCGCCGACGGGGCGTATCTCTATTTCAGCGACTCGTTCGAAGGCTCGGCCGTGGCCAAGGGCGACTACGCGACGGTCCACCTGGTGGTAGACGCCGAGGCCAAGGTGTACGACATCGTGAAGAAGCTGAGCGCCGGGGGCCGGGTGACGATGCCGCCTGAGAAGACCTTCTGGGGCTCGGTCTACGGGAGCCTCGTGGACAAATTCGGCGTGCCCTGGGGCGTCGAGTTCGAGCTCGGGCAGGCCTAGCGGCCGGCCTTAGGTCACGCTCTGGCGTAGCGAGTAGCGCGGCTCCTTCCAGACCTCGGTCTTAACGATGTCGGCCAGGGAGGCGGCGGCGTCGTAGGCGTCGACATGGCGCAGGTAGAGCGGGGCGAAGCCGAAGCGCAGGATGTCCGGGGCCCTGAAGTCGCCGATCACGCCCCGCTCGATCAGGGCCTGCACCATGGGATAGCCGTCGGGGTGGCGGAGCGACACCTGGCTGCCCCGCCTCTCGGCATCCCGCGGCGTGATGACGGTAAAGCCGGCCTCCGCCGCCAGGCCCATGAAGATCTCGGTCAGGGCCAGGCTCTTGGCGCGCAGGGCCCGCAGGTCCACCTCCGGCCAGAGCTCCAAGGCGGCGTCGAGGGCGGCCAGGGCCAGCACCGGCTGCGAGCCGCTGAGCATGCGGCTGACGCCGGCGGCCGGCTCGTAGGCCGCGCTAAAGTCGAAGGGCCGCGCGTGGCCGTGCCAGCCCCGGATCGGCTGGGTCATCGTATCGTGGTGCCGCTTGGCGGCGAAGCTAAAGGACGGCGCGCCGGGGCCCGCGTTCAGGTACTTATAGGTACAGCCCACGGCGAAATCCGCCTGAGCCCCGGCTAGGTCTATCGGTAGGGCGCCGGCGCTATGGCACAGGTCCCAGATGACCAGGGCGCCCGCCTTGTGGATCAGGGCGGTCTCCGCGCCCATGTCGCGGAGGACGCCGGTCCGGTAATCCACCTGGCTTAGGATGACGGCGGCCACGTCGCCGGCCGCCAAGGCGGCCGCCAGCTCGCCCTCGCCCGGGCCTAAGAGGCGCAGTTCCTTACCGCCCATGAACTCGGCTAAGCCGGCGGCCACGTAGAGGTCGGTCGGAAAGCTACCCGCCTCGGCCAGTATCGCGCGGCGACCCGGGTTGAGGGCCAAGGCGGCGGCCAGGGCCTTGAAGATATTGGCCGAGGTGCCGTCGCCGGCCACCACCTCGTCAGCCGCGGCGCCGACGATGGGGGCGATCTTGGCGCCTACCGCGCGCGGCAGGTTCCACCAGCCGGCTTCGTTCCAGCTGCGGATCAGCCGCTCCCCCCACTGACGGCGCACGAGGTCGGCCACGCGCTCGGCCACGCCCTTAGGTAGGGCGCCCAGGGAGTTGCCGTCCAGGTAGATGACGCCCGCCGGCAGCTCGAAGCGCTCCCTGAAGCGCGCCAGCGGATCGGCCGCGTCTAAAGCCTCGCACGCCGCCCGGGTAATCGTCGCCTTTACCATGATCGCCTCCTTTGGTCGCAGCGACGATTGTGGCACGGGAGCGGCCGCCTGTAAACGTGATAGAAGGCCCCGGCGCCTCCGACGAGCCGGGTAAAAATAAATTTATACGTCTAGAAATAAGTATCGATAATAAAATCGCAGGCTTGCGGATGCTAAGCCCCCGCGTATGCGGGGCCGCCTCCGCCCTATGGCGGGGACGAAGTAACAAAGAAAGGCGCGGACGCCGAGGTTCTACCTCTCGTTCGGCAGCTAGCGCCTTACGTACAGAGTACGCCTCGGCGAACGCGAAGGGTACGCTCTATGGCTTTAAGCATTAGAGCCTTGAAGAATCACCTGCCTACCTGCGACAAGCCGTTCCTGGTGCACTGCGAGCACGCGTCCACGGTGGACTACCGGGGGCTCTTAAAGCGCCTGGCCGAGGGACGCACCACCATCACCATGCCGGACGCCCTGGCCGTGATCGAGCTCCTCTGGATGGAGCTCCGCAAGGCCCTGGCCGCCGGCGAGATCGTCAAGCTCCCCTTCGGGTCGTTCTACCTCAGCGCCGCCGGCACCTTCGACCAGCCCGACCAGCCCTTCATCTACGGGGACGAGGCCCACGGCCACGCCCTTAAGCTGCACTTCAGGGCCAACCGCGCGGAGGAGGCCTCGTTGGCCGCCGAGGCGCAGCTGGAACGCGGGCCGATCTTCGACCGACAGAGCCCCGTCTTGATCCGGGCGGCCTCCGCCACCAGCGGCGAGGGCTACGCGGCCGAGCGCGGCGACTTCATCACCTTGAGCGGCCAACGCCTGAAGTTCGACAAGGCCCGGGAGGACTTAGGCGTCTGGTATAAGAACGGCGCCGAGCATCGGGCGGCTAAGTACGCCGCCGTGACGCCCGGCACCGTGATCGCGCAGGTCCCGCCGGAGTTAGAGCCCGGCCAGTACCTGATGGTGATACGCACGTCCCCCAACGGTAAGGACGTGAAGTCGGCTACGCTGCCCGACATGGTCTCTATAGTCTAAGCGGCTTAAGC
>CALKWG010000502.1 GCA_938004315.1 uncultured Spirochaetaceae bacterium | reverse complement strand
CGAACGCAGCTCCGCGGCCGCCTTCCTAGCCAGCGCGGCCAGGGCTACGCGCCGGCCCGAGTCGAGGCGACGCCAGAAGGCCGCGTCGGAGAGGAGCTCGCGGTACGGACCGGGCGGCAGGATGACCGCCCCGTCGACGAGCTCGAGCGCCGGCGGCCCCGCCGGCCGCCCCTCCCCGGCGAGCGGCCGGACCGCCAGCCCGTCGCGGCCGTAGTCGACGCGGTAGAGGCATCCGTCTACGGCTACGAAGAGGGTGTCGGGCACCGGAGCCTCCCCGGGCGAGGCTTACTTCGTTTCGCCCTTGGCGAAGCGGTCGATGATCTTCATCGCGACGAGGTAAGCCGCCGGGCAGATGAGCGCGTTATGGGCTAGGCGGCCGAGCCCGCGCGCGGCGTGGCGCTCGGCGGTATAGGGGTAGCTCTCGCAATCCTTAGGGCGATCGTCGTAGACCTCGCAGACGTTATCACGCCCCAGGAACGGACAGGGCAGGGTCTTGCATCGCCAGCCCTCCTCGGGGTCGCGCTCGAGCTTCTCGCGCACCCAGTCGTTCTTGTCGAAGCCGAGGGTTTTAGCCAGGCGCTTTAGGTCGCTTTCGGCGAAGAGGGGGCCGTGTACGCGGCAGCAATTACCGCAGGACAGGCAGTCTATCTCGTCGAAGGCCTCGTCGTGGTAGTCGGCCACGATGTGGTCGAAATTCTTGATGGTGAAGCGGCCGAGGTATTTCATCTGCCGCTTTAAAAATTCTTCGCGTTCTTTGGCCTTCTCTAGTATGGCCTGGTATGCGGGGATCATAGAGAGGAGCATAGCAGAGCGGCGCGTCGGCCTGCAAGCGCGCCGACGGCCGCTGCGGAGCGACGGCGGCTAACGCTGAAGGGCGAGCGCGTGGAGCTCGGCGACGCGCTTCCAGTTGATCACCTTGAAGAAGCTTTCCAGGTACTCGGCGCGGCGGTTTTGATATTTTAAATAATAGGCATGCTCCCATACGTCGACGCCCAGGATGGGATAGTGGCCCTCCGAGAGCGGGCTATCCTGGTTAGCCGTCGAGCTCACGCTGAGCTTCCCGCCCTTGTTCACGATGAGCCAGGCCCAACCAGAGCCGAATCGGCTGACAGCCGCCTTCGCGAGCTCGTCCTTAAACGCGTCGAAGCCGCCCAAGTCGGCGTCTATAGCGCCTTTCAAGGCGCCTTCGGGCGCCCCGCCCTTACCCTCGGGCGCCAACATGGTCCAAAACAGGCTATGGTTATAGTGCCCGCCGTTGTTCCGTACCGGCGTCTGAATGGAAGCCGGGAGCCTAGAGAGTTCGGCGACGAGGCGTTCGACCGGCCATCCGGCGTATTCGGTACCGGCCAAGGCCTTGTCGAGGTTGGCCGCGTAGGCCGCGTGGTGCTTATCATGATGGACGCGCATGGTCGCCTCGTCTATCCAAGGCTCCAAGGCGTCGTAGGCGTAGGGAAGGTCGGGAACAATAAAAGCCATATAGGCCTCCTATCGGTGGGCTATCGACGCTTTACTTCCTCAGTCTAAGCGCCTTTATATTATTAATTTAGTAATTTATAGAGCTAAAAACAAGGCCCCTCGTCGGGGCCTCGCCGCTTAGGAGAGGAAATCCTCGCGCTGGGGCGTGAAGCCGTCGACCACGACGGCCGCTTCGATGACCCGCACCGCATGGGGAACGCCGGGAGCCGCGTAGAAGCTGTCGCCCGCGGCGAGTATCCTGCGCTCGCCGCCCATGCTGAGCTCGATGCGCCCCCGGGACACGTAGCTAGCCTGTTCGTGGACGTGCGAATGCTCGGGGACTTCGGCCCCGGCGGCGAAGCTGACTTCGACCATCATGAGGGCTCCGCCGCGAGCGAGGACGCGGCGCTCCACGCCGGGAGCTACGACCGCGCCCTTCGCCTCGTCATGCATCCGTATCATAACGCCTCCCGCTTGGCCTCGGCCAAGAGCTTGTCTTTGCGTTCGGACTCCTCAAGGAGCCGTAAAACCGTCACGCGCTCGCGCTCGAGCTCGAGCTCCTCGCGCCTAAGGTCGAGCTCCTTCTCTTTAATCTTAAGGAAGCGCCGAGCGATGCCGGCGCCGGTGAGAATGAGGGGGAGGCCTATAAAGAGAGAAAGGATGCCCACGAGGGGGACAAGGTCATAACTGTTCATTCGGGTCTCCGGGGCGATGGGCTGGCCGGGCGCATAAGCGCCCTCGCTTTCAGACTAGCGCGAGAGCCCCGAATCGGCAAGCTCCTACGACGCACCTTGCCCGCAGGCTTGGCCCTCGAGCTTGTCGAGGAGCTGGGTAAAAAGGCCCCGTAAGGCCCGATATTCAGCCTCGCCTTCGACGACGCAGGAGGCCAAGGCCCCCGGTACGGAGCGCGCATGCTCCTCTAAGGCTTTGCCGGCCGGGAGGAGGCTTACGCGCACGGAACGCTCGTCGTCGCGATCCCGTTCTCTTTTTACCAGCCCGGCCGCTTCCATGCGTTTGATCATGGGCGAGATCGTGCCGGAATCCATATGCAAGGCGTCGCAAAGCTCGCCTACCGTGAGCTCGCCCCGCTCCCAGAGCGCGAGCATGGCCAGGTACTGGGTATAGGTCAAACCGAGGCGCTTCAGGAGGGGCTTATAGCGTGCGTTTATCGCCCGCTCCAGCCTATGTATGAGGAAGCAGAGCTGGTTAGACAGGAGCAGCTCGGGATAGCTCATCCTTCCAGGGCTTTCACGATGTCGGATTCGAGCGCTTCGGGCTCGACGGTCGGCGCGTAACGGAGAACCTTATCGCCGTCTTTAGATACGAGGAACTTGGTGAAGTTCCATTTGATCGAATCGCCGATGACCCCCGGCGCCTTCTTGCGCAGGTGCTTGAAGACCGGATGGGCGCCGTCGCCGTTCACCTCGACCTTGGCCATGAGCGGAAAGCTGACGCCGAAGTTCCTCTGGCAGAACTCGGCTATCTCGCCGTCGCTGCCGGGCTCCTGGTGTGCGAACTGGTCGCAGGGGAAACCGATGACGACCAGGCCCTTGTCGGCGTATTTCTGGTACAAGGCCTGAAGGCCCTTATACTGCGGCGTAAAGCCGCACTTGCTCGCGGTGTTCACGACTAGCATGACTTTACCCTTGTACTGGGACAAGTTCAGCTCGCTACCGTCATTCGCCTTAGCGCTCAGCTCAAAAAAGTTCTGGGTCATAGTTACTCCTTGCTACATCAGTTCTGGTTTGAATATAGCATGCAGTCTATTATATTGCAAGCTATTTTGTTGCGCGCTATTTTATTTCAGACCACTTTCATGTCGACAATTTAGCTAACTCTATATCGATATTTTTTGCTTGACATTGAGTACGGAGATCCGCTATCCTGCCGCGGTACGCGCTCTTCCCGGCGAGCCTTTACCCGTCCGCCGCGCGCGTCGGCGGCTTCCTAAGCCTCGTACCCGGCCTTCATGGTATACTGCGGCTTGGAACCGCCCGTTCCAGAAAAGGGGAAACGATGAGTACTGGCATCCATGGCTACTATTTCGAGGAGCTCGAGCCCGGCATGAGCGCCGAGTTCGCCAAGACCGTGACCGAGGCCGACGTGGTCGGCTTCGCCGGCATATCCGGCGACTTCAATCCGGTCCACGTCAACGAAGAATTCGCCCAGACCACCATGTTCAAGGGGCGCATCGCCCATGGCATGCTCTCGGTCGCCTTCATATCCACCGTGCTCGGCACCAAGCTTCCGGGTCCGGGCTGCGTCTACGTCACCCAGAACCTGAAGTTCAAGGCCCCGGTGCGCATCGGCGACACGGTGACCGCGCGCGTCGAGGTGGTCTCAACCCTGCCTGAGAAAAAGTTCGTCACCCTGAAGACCAGCTGCAGCGTCGCGGGCAAGCTCGTCGTCGACGGCGAAGCCACCCTCATGGTGCCCTCGAAAGCCTGAGTAAGGAGGCGAAGTATGGATACGGTCATGATCAGGTTACGCATGAGCTCCGCCGACGCCCATTACGGCGGCAATCTCGTCGACGGCGCCAAGATGCTCCAGCTCTTCGGCGACGTGGCGACCGAGCTCCTCATCCGCCACGACGGCGACGAGGGGCTCTTCGCCGGTTACGACAAGGTCGAGTTCTTAGCGCCGGTGTTCGCCGGCGATTATATCGAGGCTACGGGCCGTATCGAAAGCGTAGGCAACTCCTCGCGCAAGATGAGCTTCGAAGCGCGCAAGGTGATCGCCCCCCGATCCGACCTGAACGATTCGGCGGCCGATCTCCTAGCCGAGCCGATCGCGGTCTGCCGCGCCTCGGGCACCTGCGTCGTCCCTAAGGCTAAGCAGCGCATCGCCCGTTAAGCGAGATTTCTATAGCGGCTAGGGAGCTGGCCGCTTTCGCCTGCCCGAGAGGTGAATCAGCTCTCAATACGGCACAGCCGATACCGAGGATGGAACGATGGACTTTATGCTGGACAAGGAGCACAAGCTCCTGGCCACGATGTTCCGCGAGTTCGCCGATAACGAGGTGAAGCCCCTGGCGAAGAAAGTGGACGAGGAAGAGCGCTTCCCCGAGGAGACCGTGAGGAAGCTAGCCCGCTACGGCTTCATGGGCATTCCCTTTCCCAAGGAATGGGAAGGCTCGGGCGGCGATAACCTAGCCTACGCCATGGCCGTAGAGACGATCAGCTCGGTCTGCGGCACCACCGGCGTCGTGCTCTCGGCGCATAGCTCGCTCTGCGCCGCGCCTATCTACGAATTCGGCAACGACGACCAAAAGCGCCGCTACCTGCCGGACCTAGCCAGCGGCAGAAAGCTCGGAGCCTTCGGCCTGACCGAGCCCAACGCCGGTACCGACGCCGCGGGCCAGCAGACGAGCGCCGAGCTCAA
>CALKWG010000501.1 GCA_938004315.1 uncultured Spirochaetaceae bacterium | reverse complement strand
AGATCGTATTCGGTGACTGGAGTTCAGACGTGTGCTCTTCCGATCTAGCCAGAGTCGTTTCGAGCGCATAGACGGGGTGGATTACTATACGATCGACGGCGCCGAACGCTTAGCTGAGTTCTTCATGTCCGCCGTAAGTTCCGGCGAGCATTGGATGTTCATTTCAAGCATGGGCGCCTTGACCGCCGGCCGACGGGACGCCGAAGGCGCGCTCTTCCCCTATGAAACGGTCGATAAGGTTATGGCCGGCAAGGCGCATACCGGCTCGCGCACGCGCATACTCGTGTCGGAGGGGGGCTCGAACGCGACCTGGGATCCCTTCGCGGATTGGACGAGCGCGGTCTGGCCGCTTACGCGCAGCGTATCCAAGGCTAAGACCGGCCACCTCATCCGTTTCGAGGAACGGA
Organism: uncultured Spirochaetaceae bacterium; assembly: GCA_938004315.1. GTDB lineage: Bacteria > Spirochaetota > Spirochaetia > Treponematales > UBA12059 > DAIPLR01. Next base: position 11,860 of record CALKWG010000501.1, on the reverse strand, counting down.
ACCTATCGCTCCGCCTCGCCTTCGGCTATAGCTGGGGCTTTTCATCCCGTTACGGCTTCGTCCGCAAGGCGTTCATTAGGAACGAGGGCGACGCCGCCAGGCGCATCGTCATTATAGACGGACTCTATAATCTGATGAGCGGCGGCGTCACGCGCCGGCTGCAAGATCGCTATAGCTGCCTGTCCGACGCGTATAAAGACAACGTGCTCGACCCGGAAACCGGCTTGGCCGCCTATAGTCTTGCGTCGGCCATAACCGATCGCGCCGAACCGAGGGAGGCTCTCAAGGCTTCTGCGGCCTGGTCCGTCGGACTGCACGGGCGTAAGCTTAGCCTCTCGCGTGACGAGCTAGGTCCGGACGGCGCTTTCATAGCCGGGGCGCCGCGAACCCGAGCGCTCGGGCAGAAGGGCGATTACATCCTACGGGCCGAGCTGGAATTGGCGCCGGGCGCTTCGGAGTCCTGGTATATCGTCGCCGACGTCGGCCTCGACCATGCCGCGCTCGCCGACCTTCGCGGCGAACTGCGCCGGGACGGCGGACTCATGGCCGAGCGTCTCGAGGCTGAGCGCAAGGCTACCGGCGAGGAGCTGGAAGCCGTGCTCGGGGCCGTAGACGGCCTGTCGGCCGGCGAGCTGCCTATGCACGAGTGGCATCACGCGGCGAACGCCCTCTTCAACGCCATGCGCGGCGGCTATCCGGTCGGCGGCATGCGCGTCGACCCGGCCGACCTCGTCGGCTTCATCCGCGGCCGCAACCGGGCCGCCGGCGAACGCGCCGCCGCCCTCCTAGAAGGCGCCGCCGGAGCCGACGGCCGCGTCGGCCGCGACGAGGCTATGGCCTTACTCGCCTCCGCCGGCTCGCCGGACCTGGCGCGCCTCGCGCGGGAGTACGTCCCCTTAAGCTTCAGCCGCCGCCACGGCGACCCGTCGAGGCCCTGGAACGAGTTTTCAATCCGCGTCCGAGACGCCTCGGGCGCGCCCGTCCTCGATTATCAGGGCAACTGGCGCGACATCTTCCAGAACTGGGAAGCCCTTGGCCGCTCCTATCCGGCTTACCTAGAGAGCTTCATCGCCCTTTTCTTGGACGCGACGACGGTCGACGGGTATAACCCCTACCGCATCAGCCGGACGGGCCTGGACTGGGAGCGCGAGGATCCTGAGGATCCTTGGTCCAACATCGGCTATTGGAACGACCATCAGCTGATCTACCTCCAGAAGCTCGTCGAATCGTATGAAGCGCACTTCCCCGGCGCGCTCGCGGCGTCCTTGGAAGAGCGTCGCTACTCGTGGGCCGACGTACCCTACCGCATAGCGGGCTACGACGAGATCTGCCGCAATCCGCGCTCCACGATACGCTTCGACGCGGCGGCGGACCGCGCCGCCGAGGAGCGGGTCGCCGGGGACGGCGGCGACGGCCGCCTAGTCCGCGGGGCGGACGGCGGCGTCATGCACGCCGGCCTCCTGGATAAAGTAGTCTCGCTGTTCGCCGCCAAGCTCGGCAACCTCGTACCCGGCGGCGGCGTCTGGATGAACACGCAGCGGCCGGAGTGGAACGACGCCAACAACGCGCTCGCCGGCTACGGCCTTTCTATGGTCACGGCCATGTACATGCGCCGCTTCGCCGCGTTCTGGAATACGATGATCCGCGTCGCAGGAGCGGCCGAGTTCAAGCTCGCCCGGCCCTTGGCCGAGCTCGTCGGCGAGCAGCTCGCCGTCATGGACGAAGCCGGCGCGGGAGCCCAGGCGGATCCCCGCCTACGGCGACGGTTCATGGACGGCATGGGCCGCTCCCATGAGCGCTATCGCGCTCGCGTCTACGCCGATCCCTCGGCCCTCGCGGAGCTCGTACCCGTAGGACGGGACTTCCTAGAGCGCTGGTTCGATATGTCGCTCAAGCAGATCGACGCGACCATAGGCGCGGGCAAGCGGCCAGACGGCCTCTACGACGCCTACTCGCTCCTATCGCTCGAAGGCGACGAGGCCCGCGTCGATCGCCTCTATCCCATGCTCGAAGGCCAGGTAGCCGCCCTGTCGAGCGGGGCGCTCGGGCCGGAGGAGGCCGTCGAGCTCATGGCCGCCCTCCGTTCCGGGCCGCTCTACTGCGCCGATCGCAAGACCTGGCTGCTCTATCCCGATCGAGAGTTGCCTGACTTCTTCGCTAAGAACCGCTGTCCCGAGGGCGCGGTGGCCTCGTCGCCTTTTGCCCAAGAGCTTCTAGCGGCCGGCAGGGTCGATATCATTTACCGCGACGCCGAAGGCATCGCGCGCTTCGCCCCCGCCTTGGTGAACGAGGCTGAGCTGGCCTTGGCGCTCGACGCGCTCGCCGCCGAGCCTGGCTGGGCCGAGCCGCTGGCGCGAGGCCGGCGGGAGTTAGAGGAGCTCTACGAGGCGACCTTCAGGCACGCCGGCTTCACCGGACGGAGCGGCGGCATGTACGCCTACGAGGGCCTAGGCAGCGTCTACTGGCACATGGTGGCTAAGCTACTTTTAGCCTTGGCCGAACTACGTGAGAACCTCGTCTTGTCGGGACGGGGCGAAGCCCGGCCCGAGCTCGTCGAAGCGCTCGAGCGGGCCTACCTGGACGCTCGCGAGGGCATAGGCTACAGGCGCAGCCCCGAGGAATGGGGCGCCTTCCCCTTCGACCCCTACTCGCACACGCCTAAAGGCTCGGGCGCACGGCAGCCGGGCATGACCGGGCAGGTCAAGGAAGAGCTCCTCACGCGCCTTATGGAGTTCGGGCTGGCGGTGGGCGGCGGCGTCATTCGCTTCGCTCAGACGGGCTTATTAAACGGGGAGTTCCTAAGCGCGCCGCGGGACTTCGTGTACTACGACGCCCGCGGGCGCCGCGCTTCGATAGGCTTGAAGGCGGGCGAAATGGTCCTGTGCCTCGCCGGCGTGCCCTTTGTCCGCGAGGGGAGCGCCGGTCCCATACGCATAGCGGCGGAGTTCGCCGACGGCGGCGAGCGACGCTTCGACGGGGCGCTCGACCTCGAGCTTTCGGCCTCGATCTTCAAGCGCGAGGGTAGGGTAAGGCTGGTCCGCGTGTCGGGCGGCGTGAGCCGCGCGTAGCATAGCGATTCCGCGACGGAACGCGTCAGCCCCGCCGGGCTTCAGGCGCCCTCGGCCTCGGGCCCGGCGGGGCGTAGTATCATAAACCGTTGGCCCCGATGACTCCGCGGTACCAGAGCGCGCTATCTTTGAACGTGCGCGCTTGACTATCGTAGTCGACGCGTATGATGCCGAAGCGCTTGGCGTAGCCGAAGGCCCACTCGAAATTGTCCATGAGCGACCAGAGGAAATAGCCCTTGAACGCTATGCCCGCCGCGAAGGCCTCGTAGGCGCGCGACAGTTGCCCCTCGAGGAAGGCTATCCGCTCCTCGTCGCGCACCCGCGGCGTTCCGTCCGGGGCGTACTCGACGCGGTCTTCGTAGGCAGCTCCGTTCTCGGTTATGTACAGATCCACTCCCGGGTACTCGGCGCCTATCGCCATGAGTATGTCGCGCGTCGCCTCGGGGTAGGCTTCCCAACCCATGCTGGTCCTCGGCCCCGGGCCGAAATCGACACGGGCCTCTACGGGGCCGGCCTTCGGGTCATGGGCCGCCAATTGCCTGAAGTAGACGTTGATCCCGAGGAAGTCGACCCCCGAGCCTATCGTTTCCATGTCGCCCGGTTCGATCGGCGGCATGATGCCGGCGGCCTCGTAGCGCGACGCGATGTCGGCGGGGTATTCCCCGCGGAGGACGGGCATGGCGAACCAGTCGTTGCCGGCCCGGTGCGCGCGCAAGGCCGCCGCCGCGTCCTCGGCCGTATCGCCGAGCGGGGCTTGCGGGGCCATGTTGAGCGCGATGCCGATGGGCGCCTTAAGGCCCGTAGCCGTATATTCGCGTACGGCCATGCCGTGCGAGAGTAGGAGATGGTGGGCGGCCAGGAGGGCTTTCTTCATCGACGGGTCGACGACGCCCGGCGCGTGGACGCCCTGGGCGTGGCCTAAGAAGGCGGCGCACCAAGGCTCGTTATGGGTGATCCACATGCCGACGCCCTCGCCTAAGGCGTCGAAGACGACGCGCGCGTAGCGGGCGAAGCTATCGCAGCTAGCGCGGTTCAGCCAGCCGCCGCGATCCTGGAGGGCCTGGGGCAGGTCCCAATGGTACAGCGTCGCGACCGGCATGATGCCAGCTGAGCGGAGCTCCGCTACGAGCGAGCGGTAGAAATCGAGCCCCGCTTGGTTGACCTCGCCGTCGCCGTCCGGGATGACGCGCGGCCAGGCTACGCTGAAGCGGTAGGCCTTGAGGCCGAGCTCCTTCATGAGCGCCACGTCGTCGCGGAAGCGGCGGTAGTGGTCGCAGGCGCGGTCGCCCGTATCGCCGCCTTCGACCTTGCCCGGCGTATGCGCGAAGCGGTCCCAGATGGATTCTCCGCGGCCGTCCGCGTCGTGCGCGCCCTCTATCTGGTAGCTGGCCGTGGCCGCGCCCCAGAGGAAGCCTTCGGGATACCGGAGGCCGAGAGATTGCTTCGTCATCGTAGCTCCTTAGCGAGCTCAGCCGCGCGGGGCGACCGACTCGCGCGCTATATAAGCGGCCTCATAACGCCTTAAACGCTCGGCCGTTTCCCCGGCGATGAGCCTGAGCATGAGCCGCGCGGCGTCGAGCCCGATCTCGCGTAAGGGTTGCTTAAACGTAGAAAGAGAGGGAATTGTATGCTTGGCGTATTCGCTATTGTTGTCGAAACCTATGATCGAGTAGTCGCGCGGACAGGATAAACCCGCCTCATGGGCGGCGCGTATGAAGCCCAGGGCCGACGAGTCGTTGCTCGCGAAGACGCCGGTGAAGGGCGGCAGGGAGGGTAGGGCGCGCGCCGCCGCTTGGTACGAGGGCTCGGCGAAGAAGTCGCCGAAGAGCTGACGCTCGTTGCCCAAGGACACCCCCTCCTCCGCTAGGCGCGCGACGAAGCCTTGGTAGCGCTCCATCGCGGACGGAACCTCGGGCGTACCCCAAATGAACAGGAGCTCCCGGTGTCCCGCCGCGATCAAGATATCCGCGGCCTGCCAGCCCGCCTTAAAGTTGTCGATCGTAAGCTGATATATCGAAGGGTTGGCGATGGCGCGATCTATCACGATGAAGGGCTTCCCCCAGCCCTGTAGCAAGCCTAAGAGCTCGTCGTCCTCGCGCGTGTTGTAGGGGAAGAAGATCATGCCGTCGAGCGAATGCTTCTTTAAAAAGAGCGGCAGCTTATTCCTATAGCTATGGAACTGTTTGTCCACCTCGCGCGTGAAGAAGATAGAGGTAAAATAGCCCTGTTCGTTCAGCAGGGTCTGGATGGCGTGCGTCATCTCCCAATAGAAGGGGCCGATGCCGGGCGTAAGTATGCCGACGTTGAAGAACTTCCCGGTTTTCAAGCTCTGGGCCGAGTGGTCTAGCTGATAGCCGAGCCGCTCAATGGCCGCGCGAACTTTGTCTGCGGCCGCCTGGCGTATGCTTTCAGGATCGGCCAGGTAGCGGGATACCGTCGCCGAGGAGACGCCGGCGGCCAGCGCCACGTCGCGTTGGTTCGGCTTGCCGAGGGGCTTGTCTTCGCTCGTTCCGCTCATCTAGCTGCATGCTCCGAGGGGTGGTGGATACGTGTACACTACCCTAGCGGCATCCCTTAGGCAAGTGGAAGCGCAAAGGAACGAGTGATAGAGCCGCAACCAAGCCGGTTTTTCGTTCGCCGGACGATCAGGACGACACAATATGGCGAATGCATCGGCGTCGCCCTACGTTTCCACAGCAATAATTGAAAGCCCTATCCAAAAAATTAATGTATACGTATACAAAAAATGCTTGACAGCCGAGCAGAACTGCCCCTACCCTGTGATAGCCAGAGAAGATACAGGCGAGTTTCATATCGTGGAGGTACCATGAAAGCTACGAAGTTATTAGCGGCCTTAGCGCTCGCGGGCTTGGCGCTCGGCGCTGCGTCCTGCGGGAAAAAAGCGGAACCGGCTCAGGCCTTCGATCCGAGCGTTCCCTATGAGGTGAACATCGGCGTCTACGGCGACCTTGAGAAGGCCTATACCGCGGTCTTTAGCAGCGCCGATTTCAAGGCTAAGTTCCCGAACGTCACGTTCAAGTTCCAAACCTCCGACTTCGGCGGACACCACAACCGCCTGACCACGGTCCTGGCCGCGAAGGAGCGCGCCAACGATATCGAGGCGCTCGAGGTCGGCTTCATCGCCCAGTTCGTGGAGACCGGCGGCCTGACCGATCTCAACGCCGCTCCCTTCAACGCCAAGCAGTACACGAAGGACATCGTCAAGTTCGCCATGGCCAACGCCACGACGACCAAGGACAACCTGATCGCCATGCCCGTGGATATCGCCCCCGCCGTGCTCTTCTACCGCGAGGACCTCGCCCGCAAGGCCGGCGTAGACATGGATAACCTGCCCAGTTGGGACGCCTATATCGACGCCATGAAGAAGCTGGCCGACCCCGGGAACGGCCTCTACGCGATCGAGCATCCGGCGGCCGTGCAGGCCATACCCTTAAACGGCGGTAAGGGCGGCTGGATGAAGGACGGCAAGCCCCTGGAGCCCAAGGAGAAGTTCCTCGGCGCCCTCGAGCTCGTGCGCAAAGTCAAGGCCGCGAATGTCGACGGCGACCTAGGCGCCTGGTCCGGCCCCTGGTCCCAGGCCTACATCGACGGCAAGGTCGCCACGATCGTGAACGGCGCCTGGTTCGGCGGCACCCTCCGCACCTGGCTCTCCCCCGAGCCCGGTAAGTGGCGCGTAGCCTACCTGCCCGGCAAGATGATGGCCAGCCTCGGCGGCACCTATCTGTCCATACCGGCGACCACCCCCGCCGACCGGAAGCCCATAGCCTGGGAGATCATCAAGTACCTGGCCACGAGCCCCTCGGCCCAGCTCATCACCTTCCGCGAGATCGACGCCTTCCCGGCCCTGACCAGCGTCTATAAAGATCCGGTCATGGACGAGGACGTAGCGTTCTACGGCGGCCAGAAGGTCAGGCGCATCTTCGCCGACGTTGCGCTCAACATCCCCGAGAACAAGGTGAGCGAGTACGATAACGTCATCTTGAGCATCTGGAACGGCGCCGTTACCGAGGTCGTGAACGGCACGCTCAGCCCCGAGGCCGCGTACGAAACGGCCCTGACCAAGGTTAAGGCCACTATATTCTAAGCGATGCGTCGGCCCCCCGGGGCGCCGACGCGATGGCCGGGGCTCCAGCCCCGGCCGTAGCCGTTTATACGGGCGCGGCCGATCCGCGCGACGCAAGAAGGGGGTCCCGCGATGAAATCGAGCATCATCATAAAGAAGGCGCTCCTCTACCTAATGCTAGGGATCATGGCGCTGGTCTTCGCCTATCTGTTTTATAACGTGTTCGTACTAGCTACATGGCCCGGCGACCAGGTGCTGCGCTCGCCGCCGCATTTCTTCTTCGGCGGGGGCTTGGCCGAAAACTATCGCCAGCTTATGGCGCGCATCCCCTTCGGGCGGAACTTCTTCAACAGCCTCGGCATCGCCCTTTCATCGACGGTCAGCGTCATCTTCTTCTGTACCATGGCGGGCTTCGCCTTCGCCAAGTACCGCTTCCGCTTCAGGGACCAGCTCTACTTCTTCGTCATCGCGAGCATGGCCATACCGGGCTTCCTCAATATCATCCCGTTCTACAAGATGATGGTCCGTTTCGGCTGGATCAACACCTGGCTGCCCTTGGTCGTGCCGGGCATGGCCGGCGCCTTCGGCATCTTCCTCATGACGCAGTTCTTAGAGAATTCCCTGCCGACCGACGTGCTCGAGGCGGCGCGCATAGACGGCCTAGGCGACTTCGGCATACTCATGCGCATCGTATTCCCCTTGGCTAGGCCGGCCATGGCCGTACTCGGCATCGTCACCTTCGTGGGCTCCTGGAACAACTTTACCGGGCCGCTCATTCTCCTTCCCAAGATCGAGGCGACGACCCTACCGGTGGCCCTGAGCCTCTTAAATAGCCGGGTCGACAATAACCAAGGCGCGCTGATGCTCGGTAACGCGCTCACGCTCCTACCCTTGATCGTGATCTTCGTCTTCTTCTCCAAGCAGATCATCTCCGGCCTGACCGCCGGCGCCGTGAAAGGTTAGGGGGCGCGTCATGCAGACCATCGTCAAGAAGTTCCGCAATCAGGGTTGGTATCCCTATCTATTCGTCAGCCCCTTCTTCATCCTATTCCTGGTATTCGGGCTCTACCCGATACTCTATTCGATCACGACTTCGTTCTTCGATTGGCGGCTCATCGGAACCGGAACGCCGCGCTTCATAGGGCTCGGGAATTACGCCAACGTGCTCAACCAGGACCCGTTCTTCTGGAAGGCGATGCGTAACACGGTGATCCTCCTCGTGACCGGCTCCCTCCTACAGCACTTCATCGCCATACCCTTGGCTATCATGATCAATAGCAAGGCCGTCAAGGGTAAAGAATTTTTCAAAACCTCGTTCTTCCTGCCCTATATTACGAGCACGGTATCGGTGGTCATCATCTTCGGCGTACTCTTCGATACCAACTACGGCCTCGTTAACTGGCTACTCGGCTTCGTCTCCGACGGCGCCAAGATACGCTGGCTGCAGGAGTCGTTCGGCATCAAGTTCGTGCTCTCAGTCGTGCTCAACTGGAAGTACATCGGCTGGAACATGGTCATCTACCTCGCGGGCCTACAGGCTATCCCGAACGAGCTCTACGAAGCGGCCGACATCGACGGAGCTTCGTCATTGAGGAAGCATCTTTCGATAACCATCCCGCAGCTCCTGCCTATCATCTTCTTCGGCGTCGCGCTGTCCATCATAGGCGGCATGCAGATCTTTGAAGAGCCGTTCATCCTCACCGGCGGCTATGAGAATCTAGGCGGGCATCAGAACTCAGGACTCACGGCGGCGTATTATCTAATGTTCACCGCGTTTAAGGCCTATCGCCTGGGTAAGGGCAGCGCCATAGCCTGGCTCATATTCCTCGTGATCATCGTCTTGAACGGCGTGAACCGTTACGTGACTAAGAAGCTGGAGGGTTAAAGGCGGGCGTTTCGCGCTCGGGGCTCGCGTTTCATAATCCGAGCCTGGTCGAAAAGAAACGGCCGACCGCGTCAGCGGTCGGCCGTTCTATTTGCGGCTGATTCGTCTTACCGCCTAATCGGCGCGTCGGTAGGCCCGTACCCAGTCCACTTCCATGCGCCACGGCAGGCTTTCGTTATCGATGCCGCGGGAGCCGCCCCAATCGCCGCCGCAGGCGATGTTCAAGATGAGGTAATAGGGCGTGTCGAAGGGCCAAGCCGTCCAGCCCGTGCCTTCGTTCAGGTACTCGAAGACCTGCCTGCCGTCTACGAACCAACGGATGAAATCGGGCGTCCATTCGATGCCGTAGACATGGAACTGGTCGAGCGCGGTCGGAATGGCTTCGGCATGGCCGCGCTGGGTACCCAGGCGGTGGTTATAGGCGCCGGTATGGACGGTAAAATGCACGACGCCGGGTTCGTAGCCCACGTGCTCCAGGATGTCGATCTCGCCCGAGTCCGGCCAGCCTAGGCCGTAGGCTTTGGGATCCTCGGGCAGCATCCAGATAGCCGGCCAGCTGCCGCGTCCGCCGGGGAGCTTGGCCCGAACGTCTATCCTGCCGTAGAGCATGGACTTGCGCTCCCTCGTCTCGAGCTTCGCGCTCGTATAGGGCCAGCCCGCTTTCCTTTCGCGATGGGCCTCCAGGATGAGGACGCCCTTCTCGACGCGCGCGTTTTGAGCTTCGTTGGTATAGAACTGCAGCTCGTTGTTGCCGTAGCCGCCGCCGCCTACGACGAAACGCCAGATAGACGAGTCGATCGCCTTTCCTTTGAATTCGTCCGCCCAATCGAGCGCGTAGCCCTCGTAGACCGTCGGCTTATCGGCCGGAGCACAGGCGAGGAGGGCGAAGGCGACGGCGACCGAGGCGAAGCGGAGAGCGGTCCGAGCGACCCGACTAGCCGAACGCGGCGGGCCCCAGGAGGCTGACCGTGCGGGTTTGCATAGTGTATACGTATACATAGTGAGAGTATATGACCCCTTTTCTGACTGCGCAAGCAATAATGTTGTCGATTACTGCAGCCCCTAGGGCATTATGGAGCGATAGCCTCGGGCGTTGTTTCAAGCGCCTCATGGCCGATGACCACCCAGTGCCCTCGGGAAATTGCCATGGTTATGAGGTCGCGTCGCTCAAAGCCTTCTTCGCCGGCTCGTAAGAAATAGCGAAGCTCCGCGGAGGCGCGTCCTTCGCTTACCAAACCGAAGTTCGCTACGGACGCGTCCCTGATCTCCCACAGCGGCGATTCTTGCATGCCGCGCCTGACGGCGGACATGGCGGCCAAGGCGTAGAGATCATGGGGGTAGGGTAGGCTCGCCGGGGGCCGCAGGACCGAGTCGATGAACGATAAATCGAGGCTCGACAACGCTTCTAAGTAGCGCTCGGCCAGCTCCTCCGCCGACAATCCAGCGCTCAAAGGCGGGCCGAAATGCCGCCAAGCCATAGGCCCCGCCACGGCGGCGACCAGCGCGAGTACGAGGGCGGCGGCCGCAAGGCCGAGCCGTCGGCGCCCGGCCCAATCTTTAGCGCGACTCAAGTGTAATTCGATCGCGTCCTTAGCCCGCTCGGCCGCGAGGCTTCGCGCGCACCCATCGATCAAGTGGGCGCCGTCGGCGACGGCCTCCGCCGCCTCGGCCCAAAGCGAGAGCTCCCGGCGGCCCGCTTTACCCATCAAGAAGGACCGCAAAGCCGGAGCTAAGCGGCGGCCGTCCGCTTGAACCCGTGGGACGAATCGGCCGCTTACATCCAGGCCCAGGCGCGCGCGCAAGAGAGACGAGATCGCCTGGCGTTGTTCGCGGAGGCTGGCGATCGCGCCGTTCGTCTCCGCTGACGAGCGGGCCGCGTCCCGGCTCGGGGCCGGGGCCTTAAAGCCGGCACAGCTGGTCAAAACGACGAAGGCTTCGCCGCTGCGGCGCAGGCTGGCGATATCGAGGTCTGCAGGATCGAGCGCGCCGCCTTCGTAGGCGGCGGCGAGGGCGGCGAGCGCCTGGCCGAGCCCTTGAAGGCTTAGCTCGGCGAGCGGCTCGCTGGCCGACGAGCGCTCTATCAGGACGCAGAGCCTGCCGTCATGCACCGCCGCGCCGAACGAGTCCAGATACTCTACGGAGCCGCCTTCGCGTATGAGCGCGGGGCGAACGAGCTTGGCCTTGTTCCAAACCTCTTCATTCAGGGCTTTCGCCGGCCTGAGCGCGTAGGCCGAGAACTCTCGGCCGTCGGATCGTACGCTGTCATAAAAGATTCGCCCTTCGTGCATCGGCCTTCCTTCCTGGCTAGAGAGCCTACCATAGCGGCGGCGCCATGTACATTCGAGGCGATCGTGTGGACAAATCACTCTGTAATCGAATCGTCGCTTTGCTTACCGAATTGAAACGGCTATGATGCGTCCATGAAAGATACATTCGATATAGAGCGCGTCGCCGCGGCGATGAGCGCCGCGCTCGTGCGCGAGCTCGGCGACGAAGTGGAGCTCGTCATCCATTACGGGTCTACGGTGCGCGGTAACGCGGGCGCGGCGTCGGACGTCGACCTCTGTTGGGTGCCGGCCCATGAGGATAGCTGGCAGAGCGTCACGATAGAAGTCGACGATACCCTCGTCGACCTCTTCGCCGTGCACTGGTCCAGGCTCGAAGCCATTGCCGAGCTGCGCGACCCCTTCGGCACGATACTGGAACATAGGCGCGTCCTCTACGCCAAGGACGCGGCCGCGCGCGAGCGGCTCGACGCCCTTACGGCGCGCCTCGCCTCAGATCGGAAGAGCACACGTCTGAACTCCAGTCACCGAATACGAT
>CALKWG010000500.1 GCA_938004315.1 uncultured Spirochaetaceae bacterium | reverse complement strand
CGCCGCATACGCCTTCACGCCCTCCGGCGCCAGGTCGTCGGTTCCCAGATACTTAAAACGCCAGGGCCCGCCGGGCATGGCTTCTATCGCCTCCGCCGACGCCAGGATCGGGCGCCCGAGCTCCGTAGCTCGGCGGGCCAGGGCGAAGGCCCCGGCCGACGCGTTCGATATTAGATGTAGCTGCAGGCGCCGTTCGTTGCCGAGCCAGCCCGCTAGCGCCGGACCGCGGTGCAGGCCCGCGTAGAGGCGAGGGCCGCGGTCAGCCCCCTCCCGCGCGCCGGCCGGACCGAGCTCGGCTAGGGCTTCGCGCGCCGCGTCCATAGCCTCCGACGCCGGCCCGGTAAAGGCGGCGAGGGCTTCCCGTTCAGAGAACGATTCTATGTAGCCGTGACGACGGCGTACGGCGGCGTCGAGGCGCGCGTAGAGCTCGTTCAAGCTCGCCGCCTCGTATTCGAACCCTCGGGCGGCGCCTGGCGCGCTAAAGACGAAACGGACGGCGAGCAGGGCGGCGACGCAGGGTTTGGCGTCGCCGGGACGCGCTTCGAGCGGTCCCGCGAGCCCGAGCCCGCGATAGAATTCGCTCGCCGTCGATCGATCGAGCGCCGCCTCAAGGCGATAGCGATCCGCGAGGAGCCTGAGCCTAGATTTGAGCTCGATGAGCGAGACCGGCTTGGCTATAACGTCGTTCGCGCCGGCGGCGAACGCCTCCCTCGCGTCGCCTCCCCGGGAGCGTTCGGTCATGATGACGATGGGCAGGGCGGCCGGCCCATGGTCTTTTCGCAAGCTTTGGGCGAGCTCATAGCCCGAGAGGCCGGGTAGCATGGCCGCGATGAGCATCAAGTCGGGGAGCCGCCCCTCCGCACCCAAGAGCCCGAGCGCGGACGAGGCGTCCCGGGCCCAGCGAAGCTCGAACTCCGGCCGCAGGCCGTTCATAAGGATGCGCGGCATCACCGGGTCCTCGTCGACGACGATCAGCGAAAAAGGCTTGGCCGGGGCCGCCTCGGTCGGCGCGTCGTCCTCGACCGGAGCTAGCTCGTCGATTTCTTCGTCGACGGTAGACGACCCGGCGCCCGTATCCGAGCGGTCCACGTTCGGGGCCGCGGGGGCGGCGATCGGCAGCGTGAACGAGAGGATCGTCTCGCCGCCCGGTACGCTCTCGTCGCGTAGCTCCGATCCGTGCAGCTCGACGAGCCGTTTGGCGATGGGAAGCTCGAGGCCGGCCGGCCCGCCCCTCCTGGCTCCCGGGGGCGCCGGCTCGTAGGCCCGCTCGAACTCGGCGGCGGAGAGGGCAGCCCCGGTGTCGGAGATGAGTATCTTCGCCGCATCGCCTAGGCGCTCGCAGCGCACGGCGACCGTACCTTTCGTCGTCGCGCGGGCCGATCGTTCGACCAGGTTATAGAGGATCTGCTCGGTACGTATCGGGTCGGCCATAAGGTACAGGCCGGGTTCGACGAGATTGAGAAACTGCACGGACTCGGCCTTCATCACGGAGGCGTAACGCATGACGAGGTCGACGATGGCCTTGAGCTCGCAGGGACGCGGTGAGATGCGTACGTCGCCGTGCTGAAGCCTGGAATAGTCGAGGAGGTCGGCTATCATGGCGTAGAGCCGCTTCGCCTTGGCGGCGACCAGGGCGGCCGTTCGGCGCTCGTCGTCGCCCAAGCCCTCCAAGGCGAGGAGCGAATCGGCGAGCGCCGCGATCTCGTTCACCGGGGCGCGCAGCTCGGTCGAGCTGGCGTTCAGGAATTCGTCCTTGAGGTCGGCGAGCTGCTTTAAGCTGGCGTTGCGTCGCCGTAGGTCGGCGTGGGCCGAGGCGGTCTCGGCCGCCATGGCGTTGAAGGCGGCGGCTAATTCGCCGAGTTCGTCGCTGGCGCGCACCGGTAGCGGCGGCGGAAGCTCGCGCCCGGCCGGCTCACGCGCGAGGGCCCTAGCGGCCGAGAGGAGCTCGCCCAAGGGCAGGGCGATCTGCCGCGAGAGGATGACGCTCGCCGCGCCGGCGAGCAGCAGGGCGGCGACGGCGAAGGCGATGATATAGGCGCCGGCCTCGGATACCGCCGGAGGCGGCCTCCTCAGGGTCGTCGTTGCCTCGTAGGCTCCGGCTAAGGGAGGCGGCAGATCAAGGGCTTTCGTCAGCGTAGCCGTCGGCTCTTCGCGCAGCTCCGGCCGAACTTGACCCGAAAGGCTCTGGCCGAAGCCGTCGCGCCTGGTGGAGAGGGCGTAGGCGCCGGGCGCGCCGAGGGCGACGAAGTCCAGGTCGGCTTCTATGGAGCCGAGGATGGCCTCGAGCTGGGGGCGATCGACGCGGCGGCTGGCGACCGCGTAGGCGCCCGGCGCGTACTCGAAGCCGGCGTAGAGGCTGACGCCGTCCCGGTCTACGGAGGCGCCGTAGCGTCCGGAGATCGCCGCCGCGATAGGATCGGCGGCGGCCGAAGCGGCCGAAGCGGCAGGCGCCGGCCTGCCGACCCCGTAGCGGCCGGACCCGGTTTCTATAGTAAGCGAATCCAAGCCGTACTCGCCGAGCAGGATGACGAGCGTTTCGGAGGCCGCCTGGCCGTCGGCGACCGAGCGCCTGAAGCGGCTATCGAGCGTCAGCTGCCTAAGGCGGCTTTCGGCCGCCCGCAATGCGCCTTCGAGGGTGCCGTAGACGAGGTCCTCGGCGTAGCCGAAGCGATCCTCGATGCGCGCGGCCTCGATACGCCCCGAGAGCCCGGCCAGCATCGAGGCGAGGCCGGTGATCGGCAAGGCGATGACGAGTACGAAGGTGAGGAATATCTTCTGGCCGAGCCTCGTCCGCGGTCGTCGCATAAGCCCCTATAGCTTGGTGATCCGGCCGTCGACGGGCCGCGGCACGATCTTCATGGAGCGGAGCGCCTCTTCGAGTACGGTCAGGATCGATTCGTCGAAGAAGCGCAGCCTCGGCAGGGCCTCGGCGGCGAAGATGTCGTAGCCGTCGCCCCCGCCGAAAATGTACGCTTCGGTCGCGACCGAATAGACCCTTTCAAGGTCGAGCGGGTCGCCGCCGACGAGGACGCTCTCGGGCCGCACCTTGGCCATGGCGGGGCCGTCGGGATCCCAGCTGAAACGCAGGCCCGAGACCTGCAGGAAGCCCCTGCCGAGTTGAGGCTTGCCGGCGAACTCGCAGCCCTTGTTCAAGAGCGCCAGGAGCTGCCGGCCGTTCATAGCCGTGAGCACGAGGTTCCCGCCGAAGGGAAGGACGTCGTAGACGTCCTTCCTGGTGATCGGGCCGGCGGATAGCGCCCGCCGTATCTTACCAGAGTTAAGCGCGAAGACTTCGGCGCCGGAGAAGGAGCGGAAGACGTCGGTGACGAGGTTGCCCATGGCGCATTCGCCGTCGAAATCGAGGTTCAGGTCCTCCGCGGCCTCGGCCACGACGTCGCCCATGGCGGCGGCTATGGCCTCCTCGATAGACGATAGCAAGGCCGTCAGCGCGGGATCGGGTTGATGGCGCGACGATTCGACGGCGGAGCTTTCGAACTCGACGCCCTCGGGCGACGGGGCGAAGCTCGTGCGCGCGACCATGTAGCCGTTGGTATAGCGCGCGCCCGATTGGCGCAGCACCGCGCGGCCGCCCGACACGAATACGCCGTCGGGCAGGTCCGGAGAGGGCGAGCCGAAATAGAATTGGTCGATTCCCTCGATGGCGAGGAGGGCGAGGGCCTCCGCCTCTGCCGGCGAGCCTTCCGGAGCGCCCCAGGCTACGCCGCCGGCGAAGAGGCCTATCCTCTTGGCCCCGAGCTTCTTAAGCTCGGCGACGGCCGCCTTGGCCGCGACCACGTCGTCGGCCAGCGCGAGGCCCCGTACGTCCTTCTCCAAGTTTTGCGCGAGGAGCTGCCGAGGCGCTAGCCCGACGAGCCCCGTCTTGCTTTTCGGGTCGTAATAGTACGACTTGGCGAAGCTCGGAATCGCGCCGTCGGGCCCGCGTAGGTTGGCGGCTAGGAAAGGGAAATCCGCCGCCTTCGCCAGCCGGGCCAGGGCTTCCTGCCCGAAGTAGAAATCCCGCGGGCCGAGGACCAAGGCGTCGAAGCCGACGGCGTTCATGAGGTCGATGACCGCGCGCCCCTCGGTGAAGAATGCCTCGGCGCTGCCGTGCAGGCTGTTATAGACGCCGACCGCGATCTGCCTGCCGTCCGAGCTCGATCCCAGGTCCTTAACCGCGCTCGATAGGAGCGAGAAGCCGCCGCGTAAGACCTCCCCCTGTTTTGCGGGCCAGATTTGCCCACGGAGCGAGTTAACGTGGACGACCGAGACTTTCGCCGGCGCTGCGCACGAAAAAAACGAAAATAAAGCCGATGCCGCGAACATGGCGGCCGCGGCGGTTGAACGGGTGGGCCTGGCCATTCGAACCTCCTAGGCGTGGCGGTATTCTTTGATGTTTATATATGCGCTCGATTATAGGTTTTTGTTGCCGCTTTCGCAATTAAAACGTATAGTTTTAACGACTAATTACGAGGCGTCGCGCCGAAGGCGGACGCGTCGACCGCGGCCTAGGTAGGCGCGGCGGAAGGAGCAGATCATGAAAAAGGCGTTCGCGATAGTCGCCGCCGCGTCCTTAGTGGCGGCCGGGGCTTCGGCGCTCAGCGTTCGCGGGAACGGTACCGTGGTAGATCGATCATACGCGCTTTCGGGCTTCACCGGCGTCATATCGACCTCGGTCGAGGAGGTCAGCGTCGAATTCGGCCGCGCGTTCGCGGTAATAGTCACGCTCGACGAGAATCTGCATGAGCTCTACGACCCGAGGGTCGTCAACGGCATGCTCGTGCTCGGCTTCAAGCCCGGCGCCTCCGTGCAGGGGCCGACCAAGCTCAAGGTCAGGATAGTCATGCCCTCGCTCTCGAGCGCCGCCCTGCGAGGCGCGGGTTCGATTCGCGTCGGGGGCGGCTTCAAGGGCCGCGCCTTCGATATCGATATCTCCGGCGCCGGAGAGATCGACGCAGAGCTGGACGTGGATAAGCTCGCCGTCTCGGTATCGGGTACCGGGACCCTGAGGCTGGCGGGCGTCGCCCGCGACTGCGGCGCCGTCATATCCGGCGCCGGCTCCATCTCGGCGCGCTCGCTCAAGATCCAGAGCGCCCGCGTCACCATCAGCGGCACCGGCTCGGCGGAGCTCTCCGTTTCCCGGAACCTCGACGCCGTCATCAGCGGCATGGGCACCGTGACCTACCATGGCGAGCCGACGGTGAAGCAGAGGATCACGGGCCTCGGCCGCGTCGTCAGGGGCTAGACGATGGCGAGCCTTCGGATCCGCGCCCACGTCGGGGCTCTTTGCCTGGTCATAATCGCCTCCCTCGCCGCTTGCTCCGGCTTGCCTTCGATCGATGGCGGAACGCCCGGCGAAACGCCCGGCGAAACGCCCGGCGAAACGCCGAGCGAAACGCTGAGCGAGCTAACGGCGCCGAGCGATCCGGAGACGCCGCCCGCCCCTAAAGACTCGCCCGAGCTCGTCGAAGCCCCTATCGAGGGCCCCGCGAAGCTCGAGGACCTCGCGCCCGACGGCGAACCGATCGAGTCGCCCGCCGAGCTCAAGCTGGTAGAGCGATCGCCCTCGATACGCGGCGAGGCCTTCACCGGCCCGGCCGCCCCGGCGCCGGCCTATCCCGGCGGCAGGCCCGGTAGCGCCCGCCCGTCCGCGCCGCCGCTCGCCTCGGGGCTCAGGGCCGGCTATTCCGACGACAACGCCCAGTTCAACTACTTCTTGAACTTCCTCGCCAAGTACGCCCAGGTGCCCCACCGGCCCTACGACCTCTCGGAGCGCCTCGGCGTCCGCGTCCTGGACGAGCGGGGTAGGCCCGTCGCCAACGCCGCGGTCAGCGTCCGACTCGCCGGCCGGGAGATCGACGCCGGCTTGAGCTACGCCGACGGGACGTTCAGGTTCTACCCCAAGGCGCTCGAGGCCGCGGGCGGGGCCTTCGGCGCCGACGCCGCCTTCGAGCTGACGGCGCGCTATCGCGGGGCCTCGGCCTCGGCCGTCCTACGCAGGGACGGCCCGCGCGCGACCGAGCTCAGGCTCAGGCTGAGCCGGGCGCTACCGTCTCCGGCGCCCCTAGACCTGCTCTTCGTCATGGATACGACCGGCTCCATGGGCGAGGAGATCGAGCGCCTGAGGGCGACGATAGAGATCATCTACGCGAACGCCGCGGCCTTCAGCCCCCGCCCGGACGTACGGCTGGGCATGGTGCTCTACAAAGACCTCGAGGACGAGTACCGCACCAAAGTCGTGCCCTTTACCGACGATCTAGAGGCCTTCCAACGCTCCTTGCAGGGCGTCTACGCCTCGGGCGGCGGCGACCGGCCCGAGGATCTCGAGGCGGCGCTCCGCGACGCCGTCGACGGCATGGCCTGGCGCCCCGAGGGGCTGCGCTTGGCCTTCGTCATCACCGACGCCGACGCCCAGCTGGATTATGAAGACGGCTACGGCTATATCGAGGCTGCCTTGCGGGCGAGGAAGGCCGGCGTCAAGTTCTACACCGTGGGGACCGGAGGCCTGCCGCTGGAGGGCGAGTACGTCCTGCGCCAGATTTCGCAGCTCACCGATGCCAAGTATATATTCTTAACATACGGAGAGACCGGCGAATCGGAGGGCGGCGCGCCGGGATCGGTAAGCCATCATACGGGCGATAATTACGTAACCGACAAGCTCGAGGCCATCATCATCCGCTTCGTACGGGAGGAGCTGGCCCACCAGTCCGATAGGCCGCCCGAGCTCGGCGACCCGTACTACAGCGCCGACAAGGTCGACGGCGAGACCCGGGACCAGACCCTCGATAAGCTGTTCTCGCAGGCTTTGGGAAACCTCCTGGACTACGCGCCGTATAAGATCGACCCGACGGCGACGCTGGCGACGGCCCCCCTCGCGCCTATGGGCGAGGGCCTGGCCCTGCAGGCCGAATATTTCGGCGAGCGGCTTCTGGGCGCGGCGACGTCGATGACCCCGCCGCGCTTCAAGACCGTGGAACGGCGCGACCTGCAGCGGCTCCTGGAGGAGCTGGAGCTCCAGCTCTCGGGCCTGGTCGAGCCCGACGGCGCCGCCAGGCTCGGCGCCCTGCTCGGCGCGGAGCTCCTGGTGACCGGCAGCCTCTATAGGCGCGACGGTGACTACGAGCTCAACCTGCGCCTGGTGCGCGTCCGTACGGCGGAGATCCTCTCGGTGACGCGGGCGAAGATCGACCCCGCCCTCGGGCTCTGATAGCCGTGCCCGCCAAGACGACCAAGCCGGCCCGAGATCGGAAGAGCACACGTCTGAACTCCAGTCACCGAATACGATATC
>CALKWG010000499.1 GCA_938004315.1 uncultured Spirochaetaceae bacterium | reverse complement strand
CGCGGCGTTAGCATTATGGCATGGACGCCCCGGGGGACTGGAAAGAGACGAAGCGATCGACCATAGCGAACTGCGTGCTCTTTAAAGTCGACGCCAGCGAACGCGAGGCTGCCGACGGCAGGAGGGGCACCTTCTACGTCGTCGGGGCGCCCGATTGGGCCGGGGTGATACCGGTGGTCCAGACCCCCGAAGGCCGAAAATTCGTCATGATCAGGCAGTTCAGGCACGGCACCGGCCATATCTCGATAGAATTCCCCGGCGGCGTGGTCGAGAAGGGCGAGGATCCTGGCGTCGCCGTAGCCCGCGAGCTCCTTGAAGAGACGGGCTACCGCGCCGATATGCTCGTACCCTTAGGCGTGCTCTCGCCGAACCCGGCCTTCATGGCCAATAGCTTCCATGCTTACGTCGCCGAGGATTGCGCGCTCGAGCGCCCGCAGGCCCTGGACGAGCATGAGGACATCGAAGTGCTGCTCGTGCCCGAACGCGAGGCCATCGACTTAGTCGGCGGCGAGGACTACGGGCATGCCCTCATGACCGCCGCCCTCTTCTTCTACGCCCGCTACCGCGGCTTCTCAAGCTAAGGCGAAGGCGGCCCGGCGGCCGGCAGGCGGACTTTAAAGACCGTCCGGCCGGGCTCGGACTCGAAGCCTATGGAGCCGCCGTGGGACTCCGTTATGCGCTTGGCTATGTCCAGGCCGAGCCCGGTGCCTTCGCCGTGGGCCTTCGTCGTGAAGAAGGGTTCGAAGATGCGCTCAGCGACCGAGGGGGCGATTCCGTGCCCGTCGTCCTCGACCTCCACCGCGACCGCGTCCCCGTCGCGCCGACAGCGCATGACGACGCGGCCGGCCTGGCCGACGGCATGCAGCGCGTTCGACAAGAGGTTGGTCCAAACTTGGAGGAGCTCCTCCGACGCGCCTACGACGGCGCATCCGGGTTCCAGCTCAAGGCCGAGCGAGACGGACGCCCCTCGCTTACCCGGGCCGTAGAGGGCCCCTACGGCGCGCAGCTGCTCGGAGACGTCGCATCGCGCCCGCTCCTCCGATTCGCCTCGGACATAGGCGGCCAAGGCTTTGACGACGGCCGAAGCGCGTTCGGTCGCCTCGCCGACGACGCCGGCCGCCTTCGCCGCGTCGGCTAGGCCTTGGGCCAAGCCGAACAGCTCGACGGCGTCGTCGCGTAGGGCCAGCGCGTCGAACTCGCGCCAGCGCCCGGCCAGGCCGAGCGCCTCGATAGCCCGCGATAGCTCCGGGAGCCGCGCGGCCCCGGCCGCCTCGAGCTCGGCGCGGAGCGCCCTGCGGCGCGTCCGGGCTTCGTCGGCTTCGTCGGCTTCTCGCTCGCGGCCGGCGGCTTCGATGCCGGCCGCGACCAGGGCCGCCAAGGCGCTTCGATCGCCTTCGCCGAGCCGCGCGATGGCCGCGGCGTAAGCGGCCAGCCCGCCGCCGAGCGCCCATGAGATCGTGCCGGAGGCGGAGGCTATGGC